>CAYNGM010000449.1:0-1936 GCA_964396565.1 uncultured Anaerolineaceae bacterium
GTTGGTGATGGTCGCGACCGACTTGACCGCGAATGAGCGTGTCCCGTAGTCGAGATGGACGGTCGCCAGATAGGTCGCCGCCAGGTCGAGGCTGGTCCGGTCGACCCAGCCGGGGATGATCCCGACGGGGATCCGCACGGTCGTCGCGGGCGTCGGTGGCGGGGCTGCCGCCAGCGCGATCGTCGTCCCGCCGCCGACCGACGTGCCGACCAGGAGGATCACTGCCAGTGCGAGCGCAAGCGGCCCGGTCCCGCGTCTCCGTGGGGAGCCAATTCCGGGGCCGCGCACGCCGCGATCCTCGAGGCCGATCCCGCGTCCCCATGCGGAGCCACGTCCGGGGCCGCGCTCGAGTCGCTGTGTGAACGAGCGCCACATGCGGACATGCTACGCCCGGCGGGACGGATCGCCCGCGCGACATGTACCCCAGACCCGGACCACCGGACCCGGTCCCAAGACCCGGACCGCCGGTCCCGGACCGCCGGTCCCGGACCACCAGACCCGGACCAACCGCCGGGGACCGCCCTGTCGTCTCACTGACGACGATTTCAAGCGGATCTGCCCAACCGGGCCGTCCTGGGTCGCCTTTCGGCGGTAATACTGTCCAAGGGACGACGATCGGACCACCGTTCGATCATTCTCGGTCGAGTCGTCGTCTGCAGGACGACATCCGACTCGAACATGGCGCGGTTGTTGTGAATCGTCGTCGTGGAGACGACACAGGCGATGAACCTTGGCCGCTAGCCGCTGGCCGCTGGCCGCTGGCCGCTGGCCGCCCCCCGAGCATCCACCCGGCGGACGACCCCTAGAATGGGTGCCCCATGGCCAGCGGCGTCGTCACCCCCGAGTTCCTCGCCGCCGTCCGCGCTGCGCTGCCTGATCTGCGTTTGCTCACGGAGACCGGCGACCGCGAGACCTATCGCCGCGACGAGACCCCGTACCTGCATCCCGGTCTGCCCGGTGCGGTCGCCCTGCCGGCCTCGACCGCCGAGGTCGCCGAGCTCGTCCGCCTGTGCGGACAATTCGACGTCCCGATCGTCCCGCGTGGCGCCGGCAGCGGTCTGTCCGGTGGCGCCGCCGGCATCGAGGGCGCCCTGACCCTGGCCCTGACCGCGATGGACCGGATCCTCGAGATCGACACCGCGAACCTGTGTGTCGTGACCCAGCCTGGGGTGATCAACGCGACCCTCAAGGCGGCGGTCGCCGAGCACGGGCTGTTCTATGCGCCAGATCCGGCGAGCTATGAGATGTGCTCGATCGGCGGAAACCTCGGAACGAACGCCGGCGGTCTGTGCTGCGTCAAGTACGGCCAGACACGTGACGCGGTCCTCTCACTCGAGGTCGTGATGGCCGACGGCAGCGTCATCCGGACCGGGGGGCGCAACGTCAAGGACGTGGCGGGCTATTCGCTGACCCACCTTCTGGTCGGCTCGCAGGGCACCCTCGGCATCATCACCGAGGCGACCCTGCGGCTTCGGCCGGCCCCGCCGCCCAGGGCGACCCTGCTCGCCTTCTTCCCGACCCTTGAAGCTGCCGGCGATGCGGTCGCCGCCATCACCGCCACGGGCCTGTCGCCGGTCACCCTCGAGCTGATGGATCGCTTCACGATCGTGGCGGTCGACGACATGTACGACCTCGGGCTCGATCGCGAGGCGGCGGCGATGCTGATGGTCGAATCCGACCTGCCGAACGTCGCGGCCGACGACGAACTGGCCCGAGCCGAGTCAGCCTGCCTGGCCTCGGGCGCCACATCGAGCGTTCGATCGACCACCCCGGCGGAAGCCGACATGCTGCGCCAGGCACGTCGGATGGCGCACTACGCCCTGGAGCGCCTGGGCGACGTCAAGATGGAGGACATCGGGGTGCCCCGGGCGAGGGTCCCGGACATGCTCCGCGAGATCGAGCGGATCGCCACGCGGCACGGCGTCCGGATGGGCGC
>CAYNGM010000450.1:0-1927 GCA_964396565.1 uncultured Anaerolineaceae bacterium
CGATCGGCTCGGAGCTCGCCCGCCAGGTCTACGACCTTGACCCGCGAAGGCTGGTCTTGCTCGACCGCGCCGAAGGCCCGCTCTACGACATCGATCGCGAGCTCACGCTCCTCGCCGAGCGCGACTCCGGGACCCTGGCCCGCGCCGGCCACCATCGCGCCGAGCTCACGACGCGCCTGGCGAACGTCGCCTCGCCCGAGCCGATGCGCCGGATCATCGCCCATGATCGGCCGGTCATGGTCCTCCACGCGGCGGCGTACAAGCACGTGCCGATGATGGAGCACCACCCAGCGGACGCGGTCTACACGAACATCGGCGGGACGCTTGCGGCACTGCGAGCCTCCATCGCGGGCGACGTGGAGCGGTTCGTGCTCGTGTCCACGGACAAGGCCGTGGAGCCTTCCAGCGTCATGGGAGCCACGAAGCGACTCGCCGAACTGGCCGTCAACGCGGTGGCACGGCAGTCGGGTCGTCGCTATGTTTCCGTCCGGTTCGGGAATGTGCTGGGCTCGTCGGGGAGTGTCGTCCCACTGTTCCAGCGCCAGCTGCGCGAGGGCGTGCCGTTGACGATCACCGATCCGGACATGACCCGCTACTTCATGACCATCCCGGAAGCGTCGCGGCTCATCCTCCAGGCGTCACTGTTCGGCCTGCCCGGGGACCTCTTCGTGCTTGACATGGGCGAGCCGATCAGGATCGTCGATCTGGCACGTGATCTCGCCCGACTGGCCGGGCGCGACCCGGATTCAGTCCCGATCCGGTACATCGGCCTGCGTCCTGGCGAGAAGCTTCACGAGTCGCTCTTCTATTCGGTGGAATCGATCGAGCCGACCGCACATCCCAAGGTGATGCGCACCCGCGCGGCGACCACCACCCCAGCCGGCCTCCTCGAGAGCCTCGACGAGCTCGTCGAGATCGGGGCCTCAGGCGACCACGCACTGGCCCGCGAGCGGCTCTTCCACACTCTCCGACAGGTCGCACCGAACGACCCGTCATCCATCGCAGTGACTCGCGGAGCCTGATCGTCCGTGGGCCAGGCGACCGAGCCGATCCCGTTCCATCGGCCATCCATCGGCGAGGCCGAGAGGGCTGCTGTCCTCGAGGTCCTCGATTCCGGCTGGCTGACCACCGGGAGCCGGGCAGCAGCGTTCGAGCAGGCCTTTGCCGACTTCGTTGGATCGGCCCATGCCGTCGCCGTCAACAGCGCGACCGCAGCGCTACACCTTGCCCTTGAAGGTCTGGGCGTCCACGAAAGCGACGAGGTCATCGTGCCGACCTATACGTTTGCGGCCTCGGCCGAGATCGTGGCGTACCTCCGGGCGCGGCCGGTACTCGTGGACGTCGATCCGCTGACGGCGAACATCGCCCCGGACGCGGTGGCGGCGGCCATGAGCGAGCGGACGCGGGTCGTGGAGGCCGTGCATATCGGAGGGCTTCCGGCCGACCTTGCCGGCCTGCTCGAGGTCGCCGGCGACGTGCCCATCGTCGAGGACGTCGCACATGCCTTCCCCTCCCCGATGGGGGCATTCGGTGGCCGATTCGCGGGCACGATCGGGCGCGCGGGGGCGTACAGCTTCTATGCGACCAAGACGATCACGACCGGTGAGGGCGGGATGCTCGTCACCGACGACGACGGGCTCGCCGACCGTGCTCGCTCGATGCGTCTGCACGGCATCGGCCGCGACGCTTGGAAGCGGTATGCCACCGGCGGCTCCTGGCATTACGAGATCCGTGCCGCTGGGTTCAAGGACAATCTGACCGATCTCGCGGCGGCGCTCGGGCTCGCGCAGCTCGCCCGCGCACGAGAGTTGCGCGAGGCGCGTGTCGCGATCGCGCGGCGCTATCTCGAAGGCCTGGCGGCGGCCGCCGCGGACGAACTCGTGACGTTGCCCGTCGGCATCGACGACCCCGCACATGCCTGGCACTT
>CAYNGM010000451.1:0-1920 GCA_964396565.1 uncultured Anaerolineaceae bacterium
GGGCAGCCGGTACTGGGGGATGCCGTAGCGGAGCATGCCGCCGGGTGCCGGGTCACGCTCGAACACGGTCACATCGTGACCGGCAAGCAACAGGTAGTAGGCGGCGCTCATCCCGGCCGGGCCGGAGCCGATGACCGCGGCGCGTCGACCCGACGCCGGCTGGCGTTCGAACGGGATCGGCGGCTCGACCCCGTCGTCGAGCATCTGGCGGAGCACCTGGTCACCGTGATAGCGGTGGCTGTCGCGGATGGCGATGGCCTCATCGACCTCGTCGCGCCGGCAGTGGTCCTCGCATGGCGCAGGGCAGACCCGGCCGAGGATCGACGGGAAGGGGATGGTCCGCTTGAAGATGCGGGCGCCCTCGCGCCAATTCGCCTCGGCGTTGGCCTTCAGGAAGCCGGGGATGTCGATGTGGCTCGGGCACTTGTTCTGGCAGGGCGGCAGGCAGTACGCGTTGTGGTCGGAGAAGATCAGCTCGAGGTTGGTCCGGCGCAGACGGCGGACCTCCTCGGTCTGGGTCTGGACCACCATCCCGTCCTCGCACGTACGCGAGCATGAGATCGGCGGGTGCTCCTCGCCCTCGACCTCGACCACGCACATCCGGCAGGCACCGAAACCCGGCAGCTTGGGCTCGTAGCACAGGGTCGGGATCTCGATCCCGTTGTCGCGGCAGACCTCGAGGATGGTCTGGCCCTCGAAGCCTTCGACCACGCGGCCATCGACCTCGATGCGGATGCGCGGCGTCGCCTGGGGACGCTGTGGCGACTGCGTGTCGAGCAGTCGCTCTGCGAGCGAATCGGCATTGGTCCGCGCATCGGTGGCGGGAGTGGGGCGGCCTTGCGGACGGGCGAGGGTATCGGTCATCGGGGAGCCTCGGGCGCGGCGGCGACGGGGGCACTCGCCGCATCGAACTGAGATGCGAAGTATCGCATCGCGCTCGTCAACGGAAGGGTCGTCAGGCGCTCGTGGTCGCACAGACCGGACGCCACGATGTCGTGGGCAAGGTCGGTGGCCCGCCCGAGATCGGTCGGTCTGGCATGACCGGCCTCGTGCCGGGCCACGACCTCGGCCAGCCGACGGGTCCCGATCCGGCACGGGATGGCCTTGCCACACACTTCGCTGGAGCAGAAGCGGGTCAGCACGCCCACGAGCTCGACCAGGTTCGTTCGATCGTCGACGACGGTCACCGAGCCGGAACCGACGTGGGCGCCGGCCTCACGGAGCGTCGCGAACGTGTACGGCGTGTCGAGCCTGTCCGGCGGCAGCAGCCCGCCCGACGGACCACCCACCAGGACCGCCTGGAGTGACCGTCCGGCGGGAAGCGGGCCGCCGAGCGCCACGATCTCGCGCAGCGTCGTTCCCGTCGGGACCTCGGCCACGCCTTCGCCGCCGGACCCGCGCACGCTGACCAGGATCGTGCCCGGCGCGTCGGCCGCGCCGATCGCCGCGAATGCCTCCGGTCCGTTGCGGATGATCCAGGGCACTGCGGCCAGGGTCTGGACGTTGTGGACGACGGTCGGCATCCCGAACAACCCGCGTTCGGCCGGGTGCGGTGGGCGCTGCTCCGGCTGCCCGCGCTTGCCCTCGAGGGCCTTGAGCAGCACGGTCTCCTCGCCGAGCATGTACGCACCGGTGACCGGGCGGACCGACATCTCGATGTCGTGGCCCGAGCCCAGGACGTTCAGGCCGAGATACCCGGCGTCGGTCGCGGCGGCTACGGCCGCGGTCAGGGCCTCGACGATGGCGGTGTCCTCGGCACGGACCGCTATGTACGCCTCGCTCGCCCCGATGGCATAGGCCGCGATCGCCGCGCCCTCGATGACCGCATACGGATCGCGAGCCAGGAGGGTCCGGTCCGTTCGCGAGGCCGGGTCGGCGCCATAGCCGTTGGCCACGACGAAGCGACGGGATGCGTCCGTC
>CAYNGM010000452.1:0-1916 GCA_964396565.1 uncultured Anaerolineaceae bacterium
ACCGGGATAACGTCGGACCGGCTACATTTCGACGAACTCGAGGTACGAATGAGCGACCACGACCTCGGACATACCCGGCATCCACGCCTTCTTGAACTCGAGGCCGCCATTCGCGACGGCCGCATCGACACCCTGGTGGTCGCGTTCACCGACATGCAGGGACGCCTCCTCGGCAAACGCGTCAATGGTGAGGCATTCCTCGACGGCGTCCTGGATCACGGTGCCCATTTCTGCACCTATCTCCTGGGCACCGACATGGAGATGAACACACCGGCGGGGTACAAGCTCATGAATTGGGATACCGGCTACGGCGACTGGGTCGCGACGCCGGTGTGGGATCAGCTTCGGGACCTGCCGTGGCTGCCGGGGACGGCCCTGGTCCTGTCCGACGTCGTCGACGAGGAGACCGGAGCAGAGGTCCCGGTCTCGCCGCGGACGATCCTCAAGCGCCAGATCGCTCGCGCAGCCGCGCACGGCCTGGCCGTCAAGGCTGGATCGGAGTTCGAGTTCTACGTCCTGAAGGACTCGTGGGAGTCACTCGCGGAGTGTGGATGGCCCGTGCCCCGGGCGTTCGGCTACTACAACGAGGACTACCACCTCCTCCAGGCGACCAAGGCGGAGCCCCTGCATCACCTCCTGCGTACGCAGATGTCCGCCGTCAACGTGCCCATCGAGTTCAGCAAGGGAGAGGCGGCCAACGGCCAGCACGAGGTCAACATCCGCTACGACCACGTCATGGAGTCGGCGGATCGGAGCGTGCTGTTCAAGCACGGCGCCAAGGAGATCGCCTACCTCAACGGCTGGGGTATCACCTTCATGGCCAAGCCGGATCACCACTGGACGGGATCGTCGGGGCACCTGCACATGAGCGTGTGGGATGCCGTCAAGGACATACCCCTGATGCACGCGACCGGCCGTGAGAAGCCAGGGCCCTACGGGCTGTCGGCCATCGGCCAGCAGTTCATGGCCGGGATGATGGCGCTGTCACGCGAGCTCGCCATCTTCGTCGCCCCGTTCATCAACTCCTACAAACGTTACGCGTCGTTGTCATGGGCGCCGGTGAACGTGGTCTGGGGTCGGGACAACCGGACGACGGGCTTTCGTCTGGTCGGTCACGAGAAGGGACTGCACGTCGAGAACCGTTTCCCGGGCGGCGACATGAACGCCTATCTGACCTACGCGGCGATGGTCGGGGCCGGGTTGTACGGCATCGAGCACAAGCTCACGCTCGAGCCCGAGTTCAAGGGCAACGGCTATCTGGCACAGGGTCATCCGCGCATGCCCCGCGCCCTGTACGAGGCGATCTGGGAGCTGCAACGCTCCGAGGCCGCCCGCGAGATCTTCGGCGACGACGTGGTGGACCATTACCTGAACGCCGCACGGGTCGAGCAGGAAACCTACGACTCGATCGTCCATCCGTGGGACCGCGAACGCTACCTCGAACGCGGCTGACCCAGACTGCCTCGCGGACTTGGGCGCGGCCGGTCCAGTCACCAGGGGGTGCGTCCTGGAGCGATCTCCACCAGACGCAGGCGGCTCCTGCAGTCGGACCGTCGCAGGGCTCGACCGCCGCTCCAACGACCACGAGTCACGCACCACGATCGCCGGGCCATCTGCCGATCGCTGGGTGGTGTCCGCACCTGGCGACTATCCCGTGCCAGTTGCAGACCAGTTCTGCATCTGGGGATTCTGAGCGGCGACACCGGCCACGGACCTCTGGGGATCCTGAGCGGCGACACCGGCAGGAGCGGGGCGACGAGCGGGCATCGCTCATCCACAGGCATCGAGCGCGGCGACGGTCCCCTTTGGCACATGCCGACGCGAACCACGAGTACGATGGGCGCCACTGACGAGCCGTGCGTAGGGGCCGGCACGAACCTGCATGGACGAGGGATCCCGATGCGACTCGCGGACAA
>CAYNGM010000453.1:0-568 GCA_964396565.1 uncultured Anaerolineaceae bacterium
GCGGCTGCTACCCTCCCCGCTGATGCGCGTAGCCGTCGTCTCCGATATCCACAGCAACCTCGTGGCCCTCGACACCGTCCTCGAAGACGTCGGTCCGATCGACGCGGTCTGGCAACTTGGCGACGTGGTCGGTTACGGGCCGGATCCCGACGGGGTGGTGGCCCGCCTGCGCGAGATCGATGCCATCGGAGTCCGCGGGAACCACGACGCGGCGGCGCTGGGTGGCCCGGAGATCCGCTGGTTCAACCCGGAGGCGGCGGCGGCAGCCGAATGGACCCGTGACAGGATCTCGGGGGAGACGCGGGCGTGGCTTGATGCCCTGCCGCTCCGGCATCGCGAGGGGCGTGCGACTCTCGTCCACGGCAGCCCACGTGATCCACTCCGCGAGTACATCGTGGACGATGACGTTGCCTTGGCCAACCTCGAGTTGCTCACGACGCCGTATGCCTTTCACGGACACACCCACCTGCCGGTCGCGTTCATCGCCGATTCCCCTGGCATCGCTATCGTCGTGCCGCACCACGGGACCACGCTGGTGCTCGATGACCGGCCGACCCTGCTCAATCCG
>CAYNGM010000453.1:578-1913 GCA_964396565.1 uncultured Anaerolineaceae bacterium
CAGCCGCGCGACGGAGACCCGCGGGCGTCGTACCTGGTCCTCGACACGGAGGCATGGACCGTCACCTGGCGCCGGGTCGCCTACGACTTCGCGACGGTCCAGAGGGCCATCCGCAGCGCCGGTCTGCCGCGCCGGCTCGCCGATCGACTCGCGATCGGCGCCTGATCCCGGATGAACGGCTGGTAGGACCCCGATGATCGGCGGCCGCCGCCAACTGCAGGGTCGAAAACCCGGCGATCGCAGGGTGCGCGTCGAGCGTCCGCATGCCCCCTACTTCCGCTACACCGGGCAGGGCACCTTGACCGCCAAGGAGGCTGCCAGCGTCCCGACCACGGCGACGGGCAGAGCCCTGGCGTCGGTCCGTGGCCTTCTGTTCGGACGTCCGCTCGCGAGTGAGGCGGAGATCGGCGAGCGGCTGTCCAAGACGAAGGCCCTGGCCATCTTCAGCTCGGACGCGATCTCGTCGTCGGCCTACGCCACGGAGGAGATCCTGCGCGTCCTCGTCCTCGGTGGCGCGGCGGCCCTCGCCTACGGCCTCGAGGTCAGCATCGCCATCGCCGTCCTGCTCGTGGCCGTCGCCATCTCATATCGTCAGATCTGCATCGCCTACCCGATCGGGGGCGGCTCGTACACCGTGTCGCGGCGGAACATCGGGCGCACGGTCAGCCTGATCGCGGCGTCTGCCCTGCTGATCGACTACGTCATGACCGTCGCCGTGTCCACGTCATCGGCGGTCGAGCAGATCGTCTCGGCGTTCCCCGGGTTGTACGACGAGCGCGTCATCATCGGCGTGAGTTGCGTCGCACTGATCGCCATCGCCAACCTGCGCGGGCTGCGCGAGGCCGGCAACATCTTCGCGGCACCGACCTACCTGTTCGTCGGCTCGGCCCTGCTGATGATCGCCGTCGGGGCGTTCCGGATCGTGGTCCTCGGAGAGGGCGAGACATATGCCCCGACCGCCGTCGCACCCCTGGTTGACACGCTCCAGCCGGTCACCCTGCTGCTTCTTCTGCGCGCGTTCGCGGCCGGCGCCGTCGCCCTGACCGGGACGGAAGCGATCGCCACCGGCGTGCCGGCGTTCAAACCGCCCGAGTCACGCAATGCCGCGCGGACGCTCGGGGTCATGGCCGCCCTGCTCGGTGTGCTCTTCGTGGGCGTCACCTTCCTGGCGGTGAACTTCGCCATCCTGCCGATCGAGCATCCCGAGAAGCAGACGGTCATCTCCCAGGTCGCCCGCACGGTGTACGGCGACGGCCTTGCCTTCTATCTCTTCCAGGCCTTCACCGCGGTCCTGCTCGTCCTCGCCGCCAACACCAGCTTCAACGCCTTCCCGCG
>CAYNGM010000454.1:0-1897 GCA_964396565.1 uncultured Anaerolineaceae bacterium
AGCGAACCGGCACCGCCGGTCCTGGCGTGGAAGAGTGCCGAGCTCGCGGCCGCGATGAGGCTCTCCGCGTCGGTCGCATCTGTCGGGAACCTGGCCACTCCGACCGACACCGACACGACGTGCCCGGCGACCGCGGGAAGGGCGGCCAATCCGTCCTGGATCCGGCGCGCGACCATCGCTCCGGCGGATCCCGGCGCCACCAGGACGAACTCGTCGCCCCCGATCCGTCCGACCGTGTCCACGAGGCGCACCGATTCGGCGAGCACCGCGGCGACCCGGCGCAGGACGTCGTCGCCGACATCGTGACCGCCGTGGTCGTTGACCTTGCGGAAGTCATCGACATCGAAGAGCGCGAGTGACAGCTCCGAACCCTGTCGACCGGCCCGGACCAGCTCCAGCTCCAGGATCCGTCCGATCGTCCGCTCGTTGGCAAGACCGGTCAGCGGATCGGCGTGGGCCATCCGCTCGAACCAATCGGCCCGCTCGGTCGCGGTCGCCGCGATCCGGGCTCTGTCCACGGCCAGCCCCGCGAGCGAGGCGATGGACTCCAGGACATCGCGCTCGACTGTCGTCAGCGAGCGTGGAGCCGGCCAGCTGAGCCCGATCGAGCCGAGTGTGTGGTCGACCCCGTCGTGAACCACCCCGACCGGAAGGTAGGCCCCGACGAGCTCACGACCGTCCGCAGCGACCGCGACGCGATCGAAGTCTGCCGTCCGTGTCGCGACGGTCTGTGCGAACGGATGACCCGGGTCGGAGATCTCGCTCCCCAGTCGGTCGCCGTCGTCCATGCCGACCGAGGCGGCGACGGTCAACTCCGGGCGATCAGGGTCTGCCAGGACGATGGCGCCCATGTTTGCGCCGAGGCCCGCGCAGACGGCCTCGAGGATCGCGACGAGGGTCTGATCAAGGTCGGCCCCGGCCGTCGCGGCGGCGATGGCGACCGACAGGCAGGCTCGGGGATCGCTGGACGCACCGGGGCTGGTCACGGGTCGACTCCTGCACGCTCGCTGTTATCGGAGCGCGCATCGTACACCGGGCGAATCGCGGCGGGCACCCGGTGATACCGCGACGCGCACCCGGCGATCCGGTTCGATCACCCGATTGACCGTTCGATCACCCGATTGACCGCGCCGGGCGGTGCCGTCGATACTCCGAACGATGAAGCTCGTCGTCGCCATCGTCCACAACGAGGATGCCTCCGCGCTGGTGGACGCCCTGCTCGAGAAGGAGTTCCGGGCGACCCGCCTGCACAGCTCGGGCGGATTCCTCAAGCAGTCCAACGCCACCATCATCCTCGGCGTCGAGGACGCGGAGGTGGACGAGGTCATGGGCATCGTCCGCGAGACCTGCACGTCGCGGACCCAGGTGGTCAACCCGATGCCGCCGATCATGGAGCCCGGTGAGTTCTTCATGCCCTACCCGCTGGAGGTCGAGGTCGGCGGGGCGACGGTGTTCGTCGTCCCGGTCGAGCGCTTCGAGCGACTGTGACGGTCGCGCAGCGCCGGGTGGTATCCGAGGCTGGGTCGCGAGGTCACGCAGCGTCATGAGCCCGCTGCGGCCGGATCTCGTGGATTGCTGGATCTACCGCGTTCCGCTCACAGCGCGCAACGTCGAGCATCCCGAGATCCTGCTCATGCGTCGGGCGCCCGGTCGGATCTTCGGTGGGCTCTGGCAATGCGTCTCCGGCTCGCTCGAACCTGATGAACGTGTCGCAGCGGGCGCCCTGCGTGAGGTCGCCGAGGAGACCGGGTTCCATGGCGATGCCATCGAGGCCTTCTATGACCTCGACCTTGTCAACCAGTTTCACGAGCCGACCCGTGACGGGGTCGTGATGGCCGCCGTGTTCGCGGTCCGGGTCGGGCCGCAGGCCGAGCCTCGCCTCTCGCACGAGCACGAT
>CAYNGM010000455.1:0-1892 GCA_964396565.1 uncultured Anaerolineaceae bacterium
CGTGACCCATTGCCAGTCCGTGAACGTGTCGAGGCTGGCTTCGCCACCGTAGCGGCCGCCGTTGCCGGATTCACCCATCCCGCCGAACGGGACGATCGCCTCGTCGTTGAGCGTCCCGTCGTTGATATGGACCATCCCCGTCCGCAGTCGATCGGCGATGGCCAGACCCCGACCTATCGAGCGCGTGTAGATCGACGCCACCAGGCCGTAGGCGCTGCCATTGGCCAACTCGACGGCCTCATCGTCCGAGGAGAACGTCACGATCGGTGCCACCGGTCCGAAGATCTCGTCGGTCCACGCTGGCGATCCGGTCGTGATCCCGGTCAGCACTGTCGGCTGGTAGAAGAGACCCTCGTAGGTCGCACCCACCGTCGCTGTCGCGCCACCGGCGATGGAACGGTCCACGATGTCCGCGACCCGCGCGACCTGCTTCTCGTTGACGATCGGTCCGAGCTCGACATCCTCGCGGAACGGATCGCCCGATCGCAACCGACCGGCCTTCTGGGTCATCGTCTCGACGTACCGCTCCGCCAGGCGCTCGTGGACCAGGTGGCGACCGGCCGCAAAGCACACTTGGCCCTGGAACTGGAACGACGAGAAGGCGCCTGCTGCGACGGCGGCCTCGAAGTCGGCGTCGTCGAGCACTATGAACGCGTTGTTGCCACCGAGTTCCAGAGAGACCTTCTTGAGCAGACCGCCGGCAAGTGCCCCGACGCGCCGACCGACCGCCGTCGACCCGGTGAACGAGACGACCCCGATGTTGGGGTCGGTCACGAGCGCCTCGCCCACGACCGCGCCGCCGACGACGACCTGCAGGACCCCCTCTGGCAAACCGGCCTCACGGAAGATTGCCTCGAACATCGCCCCGCCGATGACGGGGGTCTGGGGATCCGGCTTGAGGACGACCGCGTTACCGAGGGCCAGCGCCGGTCCCACGACCCGCATGCCCAGGACGCTCGGCGAGTTCCACGGCGTGATGGCTCCGATGACACCGCACGGCACCCGCCGGACCATCGAGAGCCGACCTTTCACTGCCGACGGCATGAGCGAGCCATAGGCCCGCGACGGCAGGGTCGCCGCGTTGAGGATCTCCTGGTAGGCGAAGTTGGATTCGTGGTGCATCTTGCCGTGGGATGCACCGGTCTCGCGCTGGGTCCATACACCGAACTCGTCCCGGTTCGCCTCATAGATCTCGGCGGCGCGACGCAGGACACGGGCGCGCTCCAGGTGATCCTTAGCCGCCCAGGCGGGCTGAGCCTCGACCGCTCTGACTGCGGCACGTGCGACATCGTCGGGCGTGCTGCCCGGGACGGTCGCGATCAATCGGCCCGTCGCCGGCTCACGATCCTCGATGGAGGGGCCCGTGCCCGGCCGCCAGCCCTCGACGAACGACTCGAGCCAGGGCTTGGTGATGGTGGTGGCCATGGGATCCTCCTTGGCGGTGGACTGAGTAGGAGAGGGATCAGCGATGTTCGTGCGTGGGTTCGACCGGTCGGAGGGCACGCGCCCCGGTGGCAGGGTCACGCCACAAGGGACCGCGGGCCACGACGGCATCGATGAGGCCCTCGTCGATGTACTCGGGGACCTTCCACGAATAGATGGTCTGGGCGACCTGGCCCGGGTAGCCGATGCCATCCCGGACCCGGGCGTCCGTGTAGTAGGCGAAGACGATGACCGAGACGAGCGCCGACCGGGTATCCGGTTCGGCCTCCAGGGTGTCGAGCCTCGCCAGGGGGTCATCACCGAGGTCCGGTCGAAGGGCTGCCAGGAAGGCATCGTGGAGATCGGGCCGCGCCCCGAAGACGAACCGGAGTCGCGCGTCGGTCACGATGTCACGGGCGGATGGCATGCCATGCGCCTCGGGGATGAGCTGGTCGGCGATGGCCCCGAGG
>CAYNGM010000456.1:0-1890 GCA_964396565.1 uncultured Anaerolineaceae bacterium
GTCATCACCTCGTCGGCGACCAGGAGCACCCCGTGGCGGCGACATACCTCCGCGACCGCCGTCCAGTAGCCATCGGGCGGCACGACCGCCCCGAGCGTCGCCCCGACTATGGGTTCGGCCACGAACGCCGCGACGGTCCGCGGTCCGGCTCCCTCGATCGCCCGCTCGAGTTCCAGCGCCAGTTCCTCGGCATCACCCAGAGCGTTCGCACCGGGGTCGCCGGCACGGTACGGATAGGCAGCCGACAGGTGGCGGAAGCGTCCGAGCCAGACTTCATACGGTCGCCGCAGCGGGCGCCGCCCGGACAGGTCCAGCGCCCCGAGAGTGTTGCCGTGGTAGCTCCCCCAGCGCGCGAAGACCGTCTGGCGATCCGGCTCGCCCCTTGCCAGGTGGTAGGCGCGCACGAGCTTGAGTGCGGTCTCGGTCGCCTCGGAACCACCCGAGACCGGGTAGATGGCCGGATCGTCCATGGGCAGGAGCGGACCGACCTCGCGCGCATACTCCTCGAGCGGCTCGGTCGTGAACGCACTCCCATGGGCGTACGCGAGTCGCCCGGCCTGCTCGGCCATCGCCGTCGCGATCGTCTGGCGGCCATGTCCGACGTTGACGACGATGGCGCCGCCGGCCGCGTCGAGGTAGGCACGACCGTCGGCGTCGATGATGGTCGAGCCGTGTGCCTCGACGGCCACCGGTGGCTCGGCGACGGTGGAGCGACGGAACACGCGACCGGTCGATCGCGGCAGCAGGGCGGATGCGTCAGGACCCGACATCGACGCGGATGCTACTCCCCAGTCCGTCGAGCCGGGAGCATGGGTCCGCACAAAGGGCGTATACCCCGGGGCGCGAACGACGTCGGCCGACGCGTCCCCGCTGCGCCTCGGCCGACGAACTGCTCAGACCCGTCCCTTGGGTACGGTATGCCAGTACGTCTTGTTGAACACGATCTTGCCCAGGTGCCAGAGCTGGTTGGGCTTTGGCGGCCTCGGCGGATGGTCGTAGTCGAACTGGAGCAGGGTCCCCTTGCCGTCGCCGATCTCGAAGAAGCACATGACCTTGCCCTCGTAGTCGGCGTGCTTGCCGGACGGCTCGCGACCCTCGATCCGGGCGGTGATGCGCTCGGCCACGACCGGTGCCTCGAAATGCGCGGTCGAGCCCGCCTTCGAGAGCGGTAGATCGGTGGCGTCGCCCAGCGCATAGACGTCCGAACGACCACCGACCTGGAGCGTGTGACGGTCGGTCGGCAGCCAGCCACCAGGTGCCGGTGCCAGACCGGAGTCGATCAGGAACTGCTGGCCCTTGTGCGGCGGTACGAGGATGAGCAGGTCGTAGGGGAGCTCCTCGCCCTCGAGGCTCAGCACGACCTTGCGTTCCGGGTCGATGGCCTCGACGTTGAAGAACGTGTGCAGCTCGATGCCCTTCTGCTCCAGGATCGGCGTGGCCATGTCGGAGACGGACTCGATGGTGAAGGCGCGCCCGATCGGCGAGCAGAAGTGCAGCTCCGCGGCCTCGCGCAGACCGCGGTCGCGCAGCTCCGACTCGATCAGGAACGCGACCTCGAGCGGTGCCGGCGGGCACTTGTACGGCATGCCGGCGATGCCGATGACGATGCGCCCGCCGCTGAACCCGTCGAGCGCCGCGCGCAGTCGTTCGGCTGCCTCGGCGGAGTAGAAGTGCTGCGCCTCCGCGGCGAAATGCTCTATCGCCTCGGGAACGATGCGTGCGCCGGTGGCGATCACGAGGTGGTCGTAGCCGACGGCCAGGCCATCGGACAACTCGATCCGCCGATTTGCCTCATCGACCTTCGAGATCTCACCGACAAGCAGGGTCACCCGCTTGTCGAGGAGCGAGCGCTCCGGCCGCTCCAACCGTTCGGCGCGCTCGCCACCCATC
>CAYNGM010000457.1:0-1888 GCA_964396565.1 uncultured Anaerolineaceae bacterium
TCCAGGGCAGCGCGACCCGTTGTCACTTCGTGAACCCGCGCTACGAGGAGCTTCACGGGCAGCCGTGCTACCCGAACCTCGATGCGCTGCCGGAGCGACCGGACATCGCCCTGGTCGCACTAAACCCATTGCGGGCGGGCGGGGTGACCAGGGATGCCGCTGCGGCCGGTGTGCCCGCGGTGATCATCCCGGGCGGTGGGGTGGTGGAGGGCGGTGCGGCTGCGGCGGCGATGCAGGATGAGGTGGCGTCCATCGCCCGCGAAGGCGGTCTGGCCCTCGTCGGGCCCAACTGCATGGGTGTCATCGACTTCACCTCGAACACGTCCGCCTATATCGGCGACGTCTCGCCGTACCTACCGTCGGGCGGCGTGGCCGGCATCGCCCAGTCGGGGTCGGTCACCGACGCGTTCATCCAATCGGGCGCCCGGGTCGGGTTCAGTCGGATCATCAGCTGCGGCTCGGAGGTGGTCCTCGACGTGTGCGACTACCTCGCCTTCTGTCTTGATGATCCGGAGACGCATTCGGTCATCCTGTTCGTGGAGGGCTTCAAGCGACCCGAACGCTTCCTCGCGCTGGCGGATCGTGCCCTCGCGCTCGGCAAGCCGATCATGGCGGTCAAGGTCGGACGAAGTGACCAGGCCCAGGCGGCCGCCATCGCGCATTCCGGATCGCTGGCGGGGGAGGCCCGGGTCACCGACGCGGCCCTTGACGCCGCGGGCGTCATCCGCTGTCGCGACCTGGACGAACTGCTCGAGACCGCGGAGCTCGTGGAGGGCACCCGGCGGACCGGTCGTCGCGTGGGCCGCGGCCGGACCGGCGTCGTCACCGTGTCCACGGGTGAGGCCTCGCTGATCGCCGACATGGCGCCATCGACCGGCGTGGACCTGCCACCCATCCCCGAGGTGGCGCGCGACGCGATCCTCGCCGGGCTGCCGACGATGGGCTACATCGGCAATCCACTCGACCCTTGGGGAGCGGCAGATCCTGCGCTCGCCTACGGCGTCTGCTTCGAGGCGATGGCGACATCGGGCGCCTTCGACGTGCTGGTGCTCGTCCATGATTTCCCGTTCCGGTCGATGGCGGCGGAGGTGGCGACGGCCAATGACGTGACCCTCCCGCTACTCGCCGCCACGCGCGATCGACCGCACCTGCTGCCTGTCTACGTTTCACTGACCTCGGGTGACAACCCGCCCGAGACGAAGACCATCCTCGACGAGCACGGGGGCGGGGCACCGCTGCTGCGCGGTGCACACGAGGCGTTCAGGGCTATCGCGCAGGTCGCCCACTGGGAAGCGCGCCAGACCCTCCGGGCCGGGCCCCACGGTCGCCCGTGGCGTGACGGGTGGCCGGAGTTAGCCGCGGATCGGACGGCATACGGACACGATGGACCCGCCTCGGCGACTGGTCAGACGAACTCGATCCAGGCGGGAGGAATGGTCCTCCACGCGCTGCCGGAGCGGGAGAGCCTGGCATTCCTGCGCGACGTCGGGCTGCCAGTCACCGAGGCGATCGCGGTCGATGACGCAGACGGGGCGATCAAGGCTGCTGCCGCGCTCGCTCGATCATCGGGTCAGGCTGCGATCGTGCTGAAGCTCGACGCTGTCGGGGTCGCCCACAAGAGCGATCTTGGCCTTGTCCGCGTGGACATCACTGGAGCCAAGGCGATACGCGCCGCGGCAGCGGAGCTGTTCGCCCTCGCGGGCCGACACGGGATCGCCGCGCGCGGACTGCTCGTGGAGCCGAGGGCGGGCCCTGGCGCGGAGCTGATCGTGGGGTTCCGGCGCGATCCACTCTTCGGGCCGGCGGTGATGGTCGGTCTGGGTGGGATCCTCGCCGAGATCCTCGATGATGTCGCCATCCGGCTGGCGCCGGTCGACCTGGTCACGGC
>CAYNGM010000458.1:0-1878 GCA_964396565.1 uncultured Anaerolineaceae bacterium
GTCGGTCCGAACAGGACCAGCCCCGAGACGACGAAGATCCCGAGGAACGCATACAGCTGGGTGACCTCGGACAGGAGCATCGCGATCACCGCGAGCGCCGCGCAGATCCCGTAGATGACGAGGACCGTGTCGCGGTGCGAGAGCCCCAGGTCCAGCAGACGATGGTGGATGTGCGAGCGGTCCGGACTGAACGGCGAGCGGCCCTGGGTGAGCCGCCGGACGATGATCCAGAACGTGTCGATGATCGGCACGCCGAGGACGAGCAGCGCGATCGCGACCTTGGCCGAACCCAGGATGGACAGGACCGCCAGCGTGTAGCCGACGAACTGGACCCCGCTGGTGCCCGCGAATATCGACGCCGGGTGGAAGTTCCAGCGCAGGAACCCGGCGAGCGCACCGGCCAGCGCGAAGCACAGGACGGCGATCATCGGCTGGCCGATCTGGGTGGTCAGGCTGATGATCCCGAGCGTCACCGCGGCGATCAGCGCGATCCCCGTGGACAGGCCGTCAAGACCGTCTATCCAGTTGATGCTGTTGATCATCCCGACGACCCAGAAGACGGTGAACCCGACCGAGAACAGCGGCGAGAAGCGGATGACCCCGCTGCCGAACGGGTTGGCGATGACCTCGACGCCGATCCCCAGCACGACCGCCACGCCGGCCAGGACCAGCTGACCGATCAGCTGCCAGCGCGCCCGCAGGTCGAACAGGTCATCGATGGCCCCGATAGCCGCGGCGAGCGCACCGCCCAGGAACAGGGCGACCAGTTCGCTCTCCGAGATGGTCAGCGGCTCGGGGACCCAGTGCTGCGTGTCGTTGAGCACCACGAACGTCGCCGCCACGATAAGGAAGGCGGCCGCGGTGGCGAGACCGCCGGCGCGCGGGACCGGCGCTACGTTCACACGACGCGCCTCGGGCCGATCGACGATGTCGTAGCGCGTCACGACTCGGCGCACGAACGGGGTGAGCAGGAGCGCCAGGACCGCGGCGGCCACGAAGACCGCGACGATGAGGCCGACGCTGTCGCCGACCCCCTCGATGAACGTCACCGCCGGGCGCGCCTCAGGCCGGGAGTCCAGGGACCGGGAAGCGACTCGTCATGGCTGCGACCTCGGCGGCCAGTCGCCGTCGCGCGATCTCGTCGTCACGGGTCCGGATCGCCTCGACGATGATCCGTCCGATCTGGCGCATCTCGTCCTCGCCGAAGCCGCGCGAGGTGGTGGCCGGTGTGCCCAGTCGGATGCCGGATGCGGTGTTGGGTGGATGCTGGTCGAACGGGATCCCGTTCTTGTTGACCGTGACGCCGATCTCGTCGAGCAGTGCCTCCGCCTCTCGCCCGGTGACCCCGAGGGGAGTGACGTCGACCAGCATAAGGTGGTTGTCCGTGCCACCCGACACGAGCCGGCCGCCGAGAGAGGCGATCGTCTCGGCGAGGACCTGCGCGTTGGCCAGGACAGCCCGCTGGTAGGCCCGGAAGTCCTCACCGAGGGCGAGACCCAGGGCGACGGCCTTCGCTGCGATGACATGCATCAGCGGTCCGCCCTGGACGCCCGGGAAGACGCTCTTGTCGATGGCCGCCGCGAGCGACCCCTTGAGCGCGGGAAAGTCGGCGGGGTCAAGCTCCGGTGGCAGCTCTCGGCGCGAGAACACGAGGCCACCGCGGGCGCCGCGCAGGGTCTTGTGAGTGGTCGTGGTGACGATGTCGGCGTGCGGGAACGGACTCGGGTGGACACCCGCCGCGACCAGCCCGGCGACGTGGGCCATGTCCACGAACAGGATCGCCCCCACGTCGTGGGCGATACGCGCCATCCGATCGAAGTCCCACGTCCGCGGATAGGCGCTCGCGCCGCCGACGATCAGCTTCGGCCGGATCTCACG
>CAYNGM010000459.1:0-1875 GCA_964396565.1 uncultured Anaerolineaceae bacterium
CAGGCACTGACTCGGCCGCGGACGGGTCAGGGTACGAGTCGCCGCGGCGCTGTTGCGATGCACTACCGGCGCGCGGACTTACGCAGCGGTCCCGTCGTGGCCAACCTGCACGGGCGTGCGACCCTTGTCCATGTGACTGACCCGAGTGGCGCCGACGAGACACGGATCGATCGCTGGCTCTGCGCAGTGCGCCTCGTGAAGACGCGTCCGCTCGCGACGCGACTGTGCGAAGGCGGTCACGTCCGGGTGAACGGGACGCCGGCGAAGCCGTCGACCAAGGTCCGCGCCGGTGATCGGGTCGAGGCGCGGATCGCCGATCGAGACCGCATCCTCGAGGTCGTGCGACCGATCGAGACACGTGTCGGAGCACCAGTCGCGGTGACGTGCTACGTGGACCACACCCCGCCGCCGGTCGTCTTCGAGGTGCGTCCGGGGATCATGGCCGTCCGGGGCGAGGGCCGGCCGAGCAAGCGGCTGCGACGCGATCTCGAGCGTCTGCGTCGGGCCGCCGAACGTTGACCTGGTTCACCCGCCGTCCCCCCGATCACGCGGTCTTCGAGTCGGCGTTGCTCCCCCGGTCAGGACATGCCCGCCAGCGCCACCCGACCGCTGGACGTCCGATTCGTCCATGGGGTCTGGCCGACGAAAGCCGGTCCATGTCCCGGCCCGCCACTCCCGATCAAGCCGCGCGATGATCCCATCGAGGCGCGGTCCCTCGAGGTCGGGGTAGAGACGGCGCAGGAGGAAACGGGCACGCTCGACCTCGGTCATCGGACCAGCCCGATCGGCCTGTGCCCAGACACGCGCGATGCCGTTTGCGCGGAGTCTGGCATGCACACGGCGACGCTCATCAAGACCGACCTCGATGAGCCTCTGGTCCAGCGCGGCCTGGGCACTATCGATCGACACGGATCGATTCCACCAGATCCCTGACACCAAGGACGCCGGCGTACCGGTCCATGTACGCCCAGTCGAGGTCCGGATGGAGCCGAACCACCGATGCCGAGTCCCGGATCTGGCGCTCAGAGGCGCCGTCGGCAGACCACGACAGCTTCGCGAGGACGAGATCCTCCGGGCTGATGAACCAGGCGGCCCCAAGGACCGGGTCGTCGATGAGTCGACGACGCTCGAAGGCGGAACGACCCCATGGATCATCACGCCGCATCATCAGGTCAGCCTTTCGGATCTCGGTTCGATGGATGACCGAACCATACCCGCGTCCATCGATGATGATCAGGTCGTTCACGATGTAGGCATCCTCGAACGCAGGTCGCAGCACCCTGTCGTAGCCCTCGTCCGGCAGGTCGGTCACGAGGTCGATGTCGAGCGTCTGACGAGGTTCTGCCCAAGCCGAGAGCGCCTCGGATCCAGTGATGTAGTAGCCGATCCCGGCTCGTTCCAGTCGATCCAGGACGTCGCGTTCGATCGACGACACGGCGGCCGAGCCGTCAGTCGAAGAGCAGGCGACGGAGCAGGGACGTTGGCGGCGCTCCGTGGGCGATGACTGCTTCGAGGTGCGGTCGATAGCGGAACCCCGGCGTCTCGCCGAAGCCGCCAGGGAGTCCGCCGGGGACGATGGCCGCGGCGTCAGCGCCGACCGACGCGGCCGCCCGTCGACGGGCCTCAAGCTCGATCGACCACATCTCCATCGACCCGGCGAAGTAGGTCGACAGTTGCGTGGAGGAGAGTCGCGCGCGGTCGTACTTCGCGCGCGCCTCCGCCTCCTCCTGGAAACCACCTTCGACCATGAACGTGACGGCCTCGTCGGCCGACATGTCGCCGGTGTGGATCCGGGCATCGATGATCGCGTTGGTCACCGCACGCAGGTAGAACTTCCAGTGGTTGAGCAGGAGCCCGGCGTCATCGGCGCCATAG
>CAYNGM010000460.1:0-1875 GCA_964396565.1 uncultured Anaerolineaceae bacterium
CACCGAGGTTTCGGGCAGGTGCCGGCCTCGCGGCTTGGGACGACGCGGCTGCCCGGGCCCTTTCGCGAGTCGAACCAGGGTCCCGGTCGGCCGACCGGCCGGGCGGGTACGGACCGGTGGGGCGAGCCAGTCGGGTACGGACCACTGGGGCGGGTACGGAGGCAGCATCGGGATGCGATGTCGCTGCCTGACGACGATCTGGGGCACAGACCGCGCGCGTGGGCAACTGGAGAGGCGATGTCGTCTGCCTGACGACGATTTTCAACAAGCGGGACGCGTTCGCGCCCGACGTCGTCGGGGGGACGACATCCTGATCGATCCGTCATGACAAACGGTCCGTTCGTCGTCCTCCAGACGACGGTTCGTCCAGAAGCGGCACCCGGCACCGTCGGGATGGTCGTATCGGGCGGCGTCGTTGCAGATCGTCGTCGCCGAGACGACGGCCCGGTCCGGGGGCAGTCCGGTGCGGGAAATTGCCCGGTCAGGGGCAGCGCGGTCCGGTCCGGTCGTGGGAGTTGCCCGGTCGTGGGTTCGGTGGCGTTGCAGCGCGCCATACCACCCGAGCGCGGGCGAGACCCCGGTCGCCGGTCAGGAGCCTCGGTGGCCCGGGCGGTGCGAAAGATCAGCCAGCGCGAAGGAACCGAGCCTACGGGTAGAGGCCGCGCATCTCCATGGCGTCGGCGACGCGCTTGACAGCAAGCAGGTAGGCGGCGGTCCGGTTGTTGACACCCTCGCGCAGTCCGGTCGCGAGGACCTCGCCGAATGCCCTGATCATGATCTCGCGCAGCTTCTCGTTGACGACCGCCTCGCTCCAGTGGTCGCGATTGAGGTCCTGGACCCACTCGAAGTAGCTGACCGTGACACCGCCCGCGTTGCACAGGACGTCCGGGATGAGGAAGACACCCTTGCGGAACAGGATGTCGTCCGCCTCGGGTGTGGTCGGGCCGTTGGCGGCCTCGGCGACGATCCGTGCCTTGATCTCCTCCGCGTTGCGCGCGGTGATCTGGTTCTCCAGGGCGGCGGGGATGAGGATGTCGCAATCGACCGCCAGGACCGCCGAGTTGGAGATGTCCGTGGCGCCGGGGAACCCGCTGACCGTCCCGTGCTCGCCCTTCCAGGCAGTGACCCGCGAGATATCGAGGCCACCTGGGGCATGGATGCCGCCGGTCGAGTCGGACACGGCCACGACCGTGGCACCCAACTCCGCGATGAGCCGCGCGGCGATCGAGCCGGCGTTGCCGAAGCCCTGGATGGCAACTCGGGTGGAAGCGAGGTCGATGCCCAGGTGACGAGCCGCCTCGATGATGCAGTAGACCGTGCCGCGCGCGGTCGCCTCGTTGCGACCCTCCGAGCCACCCAGGCTGATGGGCTTCCCGGTCACGACGCCCGGGACCGTGTAGCCCGCGTGCATCGAATAGGTGTCCATCATCCAGGCCATGACTTGGGCGTTGGTGTTGACGTCCGGTGCCGGGATGTCCTTCTCCGGACCGATGAGGACCTCGATCTCGGTGAAGTAGCGGCGGGTGAGACCCTCCAACTCTTTCTGGCTGAGCTTCTTTGGGTCGACGATGACACCGCCCTTGCCTCCGCCGTAGGGGATCCCGACGACGGCGCACTTCCAGGTCATCCACATGGCCAGAGCCTTGACTTCGTCGAGGCTCACCGACTGGTGGTAGCGGATGCCGCCCTTGGCCGGGCCGCGGCCCAGGTTGTGCTGGACCCGGAAGCCGGTGAAGACCTGGACGGTCCCGTCGTCCATATGGACCGGGAAGTGGACGGTGAACTCACGGCGTGGTTCACGCAGGACCAGGCGCATGCCGCGGTCCAGGTCGAGACGTTCCGCCGCGAGGTCGAACTGCCGCTGCGCGACCTGCC
>CAYNGM010000461.1:0-1869 GCA_964396565.1 uncultured Anaerolineaceae bacterium
CAAGCGTGGTCATGGGTGCTGCCTCGCGCGCCGCGCTTTCGTGACCGTCACTTATCTACTCCACCCATGATCGGGTCGAGCGATGCCATCACCGCCATCGTGTCCGCCACCAGGTGCCCCGGCACCATCACGTTGATGGCCTGGAGGTGGATGAACGATGGGTCGTGGATGCGCATCCGGAACGGCTGGTCGGTGCCGTCGCTGATGACGTAGGCGGCGTACTGCCCACGCGGACCCTCGACCGCGGCATAGGCGCGTCCCGGTCGCGGACGGAGGAGCCTCGGCAGCTTGGCCATGACCGGTCCGTCGGGCATCTCGTGCAGGCACTGGTCGATGATCCGCAGGCTCTGCCGGATCTCGTCCATGCGCAACAGGTAACGCGCCAGGCAGTCGCCCTCGTCCCGGGTCGGGATGTCGAAGTCGAGCTCCGGGTAGACGCTGTACGGGTGAGCGCGACGAACGTCGAACGGGACACCGGTCGAGCGCAGGTTCGGCCCCGACATGACCATCCGCAGCGCCGTCGCCGAGTCGATCGTCCCGAGACCGCGCATGCGGCGGACGAAGATCTCGTTCTCGTTGAGCAGCGCGTTGCCGGCCTCGATCTGCTCGGTGGCGCGACCCATCCAGTCGCCGAGGCGGCTCAGGAACTCGTGGTTGAGATCGCCGTTGACCCCGCCGATCCGGTAGTAGTTGAAGAGCATCCGCTGGCCGGTCAGGGCAGCCAGCATGTCGACGATCTCGTCGCGCTCGATGAACGACCACAGGATCGGGGTCAGGCCACCTAGATCGAGGGCCATCCAGCCCAGGAACAGGGCGTGGCTGGCGACACGGTTGAGCTCCGCCGACAGGACGCGGATGTACTCGGCTCGCCTCGGCACCTGGACGTCGAGGAGCTTCTCGAAGGCCATGACCCCGGGCCACTCGCAGAACAGCGCGCTGACGTACTCGAGCGGATCGAGATAGCAGATCGCCTGGTGGTAGTCGGCGTTCTCGCATAGCTTCTCGACGCCGCGATGGAGGTAGCCCAGGACCGGGTCGAGGTCCACGACCTTCTCGCCGTCGAGCTTCAGGACCACCCTGAGCACGCCGTGCGTCGAGGGGTGCTGCGGACCCATGTTGATGAACATCTCGCCGTCGCCGAGCGTGTAGAACTCGGCCTCGCGCTCGGTCCGTGGCGGGTACGGCGGGACAGGTTCGAAGACTCCGAGATCGCGGTCCAGGGTGACCCGCGGGTCGTCCGCCGAAGCGTGCGGGTCCTCGTGACGCGCCCCGGCCGGACGCGGGGTCGTGGCGGTCATCGGGCTTGCCCCCTGCTACGCGTCACGCCCCGGTCCTCCGGATCAGCGCGGTCGCCGGAGCGTTGCGCGGTGTATGGGTGCGCTCCATCGGCCGGACGCCGCCACCCGGTGAGCGCGCGGCGTCATCGGCAAGGTAGAAGTCCTTGCGCAGCGGGAAGCTCTCGTAGTCGGGTGGCATGTAGATGCGGCGCAGGTCGCGGTTGCCCTCGAAGGTGATGCCGAACATGTCGTAGGCCTCGCGCTCCATCCACTCGGCGCCCTTCCACAGGAAGGTCGCGGACGGCACGCGCGGATCGTCGCGGGACAGGCGGTCGGCGATGACCCGCAGCCAGTCGCCCGTGGTCGAGCTCCACAGGTGGTAGACGACCTGCATCACGGAGCCGGTATCCACCCCGCACAGGTCGGCCAGGAACCGGAAGTCAAAGGCCGGTTCGTCGTGCAACGCGGTCAGCGTGGCGACCACGTCGCCCGGCCCGATGCGCATCTCGGTCTCGTCGTGGCGCTGGCGGATCGGGCCGGTCAGGACGTCGCCGAAGCGGCTCTCCAGCCGGGACTTGAAGGCTCGGTCCAT
>CAYNGM010000462.1:0-1863 GCA_964396565.1 uncultured Anaerolineaceae bacterium
TCGTGCCGGTCAGGTGCAGCGTGGTCAGGCCGCGCTCGGCGAGTTCCGCGACGAGGTTGAGGGCGATAACCGACTTGCCGGTCCCGGGACCGCCCTCGATGAGGAACACGACCTCCTGCTGGTTCCCGCTGGCGTGTCCGACGGCGTCGAGGATCGCGTTGTAGGCGACGAGCTGTTCGTCGAGGAGCACGAAAGTCGGCTCGTTGCGGATGATCCGGGCGACATGGTCGAGGAGGCGCTTGTGCGGCTTGAAGGCGGTCGCGGCGACGCGCTCGAGGATCTCGCCCTCATCGGGCCCAGCCACGCGTTGGTCGAGGAAGCTCGCAAAGGCGTCCCGTTGGCTGCCGGCGAACGCAGGGTTGCTGGCGAGGAGGTCGGCAAATGCGGAGGCGTAGATCGGCGATCCGATGTCATGGCGGGTGTTGTGCAGGTAGGCACAGGCATCAAGATCGATGCCGTCGTCGCCGTAGAACGCCGGGTGCGTGTCCTGGAGGTAGCGCTGGTACTGCGCGACTTGGCGGCTCGGATGGAGATGGTCGCGCGGTCGGCCGCCGAACTCGACCGTCACGCAGTCGGTGATGTTCGAGCGACCGACGTCCGTCCACTGCTTGAGCTCGACGACCACGGCATGATCACGCTTCGTCGCTGGGTTGCTGCCCGTGACCATGACGTCGAGGCGCTTTGAACTGAGCGGCAGCTTGAGCTCGACGAGGATGCCCTGGTCGGTCAGGTCGGCGTGCTGGAGGACACCGGCCATCGCACCCAGCGAGTTCTGCCAGGCGTGGACCTCCGACTGCGGCGGTCGGTAGCGGAATTCGTCGAAGAACCGATCCGCAAGCAGATAGGCGAGGCGCGCCTGTGTCGCGTCGCCGATGAACTGCTGCGTCGAGCCCTGGTAGAGATGCATCGCGGCTACTTCGCCTCGATCTGCTGCACGAAGCTATCGGCGACCGAACTGGCGGCCCAGGGAAGGACGACGGTCGTCATCAGGCCGAGGAGGGCCAGCAGGACGATGATTTCGAGGACCTTCACGCCGGCTCGGTGTCGCGCAGATCGCCGTGGACGGCGCCTTGATGTCATCGCTCAGTACCGATACAACGAGGCGATGAACGGCGTCCGGTTGAACATCAGCAGTGCGATCGGGATGCCGATGACGGTCAGCTGGATGAGCCAGGCCGCGCCCATCCAGATCGCGGACGCCCACCAG
Source organism: uncultured Anaerolineaceae bacterium (assembly GCA_964396565.1). GTDB lineage: Bacteria > Chloroflexota > Limnocylindria > Limnocylindrales > CSP1-4 > SPCO01. Next base: position 1,208 of record CAYNGM010000462.1, read on the forward strand.
CCGACGAGCAGGAACCACAGGCCGCGCAGCGGCCAGGCGACCTGCGGGCGGCCGCGCTCGGCGACCACTGCCCTCCCCTGCTCGTCCTGGCCCAGGGACCAGTGGCGGGTTCGCGGGCGCAGGGTCAGGATCGATGGCAGCCGGTTGATGATCCAGATGCCCACCGGGATACCGATGATCGTGATCAGCGCGATCCACGCGATCGTGTCGGCGATGCCCGACGCCCACCAGCCGATGAACAGCCACCAGATGAAGCGCACGAGCAGGTTCGGCCCACGTTCGTAGACGGTCGTGCTCGCGTTCGGTGTGCTTGGTGGTGCGGGCTGGATCGCACACTCCCCTCCCCGGTGGTCGACCCCGCCGGTCGCTTTGTCGGACTATAGCGTTTCGCGTGTGAGGCGACGACGCTTGAGCGACCGCTCGTCCTCGAGTTGGACGCCCCGGAACTCGTGAGGTCGGCGGGGCAGACCTGCTAGGCTGCGGCGGTGGATCGCGACGACCCCTCCTACAAGGGCCAGTCCGGGTACAGCCAGGGACTCCTGAGCGTCTACGACCGACTGATCATCGGGCGGGTCGGGCCATTCGTATGGCGGGTTCGCGGACCGGAGTTGCTGGACAACTACCAGCGGAACATCCGCGATGGCCATCTCGATGTC
>CAYNGM010000463.1:0-1855 GCA_964396565.1 uncultured Anaerolineaceae bacterium
CTCTCCGACTGCTGGGTGGCAGGCATGGGACCACAGAACGATGACGCTGGCACGGGTCCGCCACGGCTGGGCGATCCTCGAGGCGAACGGCCGTGGCGGCAGTCTCGAGGCAAGACTGCCCGATCCCATCCGACAGTGGGCCAAGCCCGTCTCGACCGGGCTCACCATCCTGCTGCTTGTCATCGCCATTTGGGGACTGTGGCGCTGGTGGACGTACTCCATGCCGGACTACCCGTCCCTCGATCTTGGCCACTACCTGGACGCCACCCGCCGCTGGCTGGTGACCGGCACGCCGTACCTGCCCCATGAGGTCGCCGGACCGTACGAGCACTACTCGCCCCTGACCTTCCTGCACCCACCGATTACGCTCTACCTGTTCCTCCCGTTCCTGTACGTGCCAGCGCCGTTGTTCTGGATCATCCCGCTGGGTATCGTCGCGATCCTCGTCGTCGCGTGGCGGCCGCACCATCTCGTCTGGCCGCTGCTGGCGCTCTCTCTCTGTACCGATGGTTTTCGCAATGCGTTCGTGACGGGCAACACCGACCTGTGGATGCTCATGGCCGTGGCAGCAGGTCTGGGCTGGGCGTGGCCTGCTGTGGTTGCCGTCATCAAGCCGACCTTCGCTCCGATCGCCCTGCTGGCTCTTCGCCGCCGGAGCGGTCAGATCGCGCTCGTCATCGTGGTGGTCGCGGCCGTGCCCATGGGAAACCTTTGGATCGAGTGGTGGCACGTCATCCAGAATGGGCCAGGTGGCTTGTGGTACTCCCTGCCGAACTACCTGTGGGTCGCAGCGCCCGCACTCGCCTGGGTCTTCCGGACCGCGGATCTGTCGCTTGTCAGTGCGACGCGTAGCCGACTGACGGAGGTCCCATGACTTCCCGACGCTGGCTCATCCTCGCCATCTTCGTCCTGTCCGGCGCCGCCGGACTGGTCTACGAGATCGTCTGGTCGCGCCAGCTCGTGCTGGTCTTCGGGAACACGACGCAGGCCGTGTCGGCGATCCTGACCGGGTTCTTCGGCGGGATGGCGATCGGGGCGTGGGTCGGCGGACGGGTCGCGGACCGGGTCCGATCGCCCCTGCGGATGTACGGGCTCCTGGAGCTTGTGCTCGTGGTGGTCGTGCTCGTGACGCCGGTCACCTTCCGGCTCATCCACGAGGTCTACCGCGGGATCTACCCCTCGATCGAGGGCACGCCGTGGCTGGTCCTCGTGCGACTTGTCCTGGCCGTCCTGGCCCTGGCACCCGCGACGATCCTCATGGGCGCGACGTTCCCGGCGCTGACCAGGCACCTCACGGGGAGCACGGAACTGCGTCGCGCGTTCGGGCGACTGTACGCCGCGAACACCATCGGGGCGATCCTTGGGACGCTGGCCGCCGGTCTTGTGCTGATCGAGTTGCTCGGGTTGTCGGGAGCGCTCGCTGTGGGGGCCGGATGCTCGCTGATCGCCGGTCTCGCCGCCCTTGGACTGTCGCGCGGCGATGGGTCGTCGACCTTGACCACCCCAGAGGCACCGGCCGCCCCTTCGCCGACGTCGGGCCCGTCGGTCGATCGCTCCAACGTTCGCCTGGCCCTGGCGATCGCCTTCCTGTCCGGGTTGACGTCGCTCGGTTACCAGGTGACCTGGACCCGGCTGCTCGCATCGGGCACCGGCAATACGACGTACGTGTTCACGGTCATCCTCGCTGTGTTCCTGACTGGCTTGGCGCTCGGTGCCCTCATCTACAACGTCGTGGTGTCACGCATTCGCGAGCCCGTCCGCATCCTCGCCATCGCCCAGGCGCTCGTCGCGGTCCTCGCTGTGGCCGGGCTGGTGCTGGTCATCAGCCAGCCCCACGAACCCACCCCAGGTCGCC
>CAYNGM010000464.1:0-1850 GCA_964396565.1 uncultured Anaerolineaceae bacterium
GTTGCCTCAGCATGTCGCGAAGAACATCAAGCGCGGCATCGCTCAACGGGATGCCAGCAAGCTCGTCGTCGTAACCAGCCCGGTAATACGAGCCGTCAACCGTCGCTGCGTCGGAGGCTAGCCCGATCGCCGATCGGAGGGATCTAGCGTGGTCGAGCAGTGCCGTGCTTGGGGATGATGCCGTCACGATTCCGGGGGCCTCACAGAGGGCCAGGGCCACGACTGTCGATAGCGAAGCCACCGCCAAGACTCGACGCCATCGCATCGACACGAACATGACGGTAATCCTCCCTCGATCAGCGTGGGACCGCAGCCCAAATCATCGTAATCCACTCCAGGAGGCACAATTGGCCGGCCACGTCCGCAGGGAGATCTGCCGCATGCCACGAGTGGTGGCTCTCCTGGCCGCCTTGAACCTGGTGCTGTGGGGCTGCTCACCGCAAAGGGTCGAGACCTTTACGGTCACGCTTCGCGACGCATCAGGCTCCAATCTGCCAGTGTTCGTCAACGACAACACGTCGACCATCGAGAGTGTGGATGGTTTGGCCATAACCGATGCGACCACGCCTGTGGGTGTTGCCAATGCACCCGAAGGGCAAGACGTATTGGTCGCAACGTGGCTTGGCGGGACGTGCGATCGCCGCGTTAGTTTTGATTTCACCAAGGATGGAACTGAGTACCTGCTGAGCGGCCACACGGTTCGCGACGCGGGGTGCACACTCGCAGGTGTCACTCGCTCGATCGTGATCAAGCTGGGCTCGCCGGTCTCTGCCGAATCGGTTACGTTCGGGAGTCCATGATCTTCGTCAGGCGCCGACCGGCTGGTCGCGCTCGACCTCGACCGCGACCTCGAACGGGCTGCGCTCGTCCATCGATGGCAGCCCGCGCAGCCAGCGGACCGGCGACGACCAGAGGACGACCGCCGCGACGAGGGCGAGGATCGGCGAGAGGAACATCGTGGCGCGCAACCCGATCACCTCGGCCAGGATCCCGGCCACGATCGTCGCCACGAGCTGGGCCACGACCGCCAGGACGCCGAACGTGGACCCTACCCGCCCAAGCTCTCGATCCGGCACGATCGACTGTCGGATCGAGACGTCCGTGATGTCGTAGACCGTGAGCGCCGAGTCCGTGATGAGTTGCTGGGCGACGAGGAACGCGACCGCCACGAGCGGGAGGGCCGCCGGCGCGAGTGGGACGAACAGGTTGCCGACCGCGGTCAGCGCCATCGCGGCGATGGCCACGCGACCGACACCCCAGCGCGCGGTCGATCGGTGCGCCACCACGGCGCCGATGAACGACGACACACCACCGACCGCGGCGACGATGCCGATGATCGCAGGACCCAGGTCGAGGTCCTCCAACACGAACAGGAACCAGACAGCGCCGCCGACGCCCCATGACGCCGCGACCAGCGCTTGCGCGATCGCGAAGGCGCGCAGGACCCCGTCGTCGCGGACCTTTGCGAGGCCCGCCCGGATCTCACGAACGATCGGCGCGCGGTCCTCAGGTGGCGGTGGCGGCGCCTCCTCGCGTCGCACGGTGAGTAGCAGGACCGCAGAGACCACGTACGTCAGCGCATCGATCGCGATGGTGATCGGTGCCGAAAGCAGCGTGACGAGGAACCCGCTGATCCCGAACGACGCGAACTCCGCCGCCGACCCACTTGCCGCGAGCGCGCTGTTGGCCTCGACGAGTCGCTCCCGCTCGACGATCGAGGGCAGGTAGGCGTTGTCTGCGGCGTCGAAGAACGCGGTCAGGGCGGCCGCCGCGGCCGCCACGACCAGCACCTGCCAGAACGTGAGGGCTCCTGCGACGAATGCGACCGGTATGGATCCAAGCAGGACTGC
>CAYNGM010000465.1:0-1848 GCA_964396565.1 uncultured Anaerolineaceae bacterium
AGCCGGTTGTAGGTCGCGAAGTCGTCGGTCATGTGGGTCAGGAACGTCGTGACGTCCACGATGTCATCCCATGCAGCGCCGGCGGCCGCGAGGACCGCCCGCACGTTGGCCAGCGTTGCTCGCATCTGGGTCTCGAAGTCACGGGCGACGACTTGACCCTCGGCGTCCTGGGTCACCCCCGGGATGACGGCCTGCCCGCGCTCGCGTGGGCCGATCCCCGACAGGAACAGGAGGTCACCGACCCGGCGGGCGTGCGGATACGGGCCGACCGGTTCCGCCGCTCGGTCGGAGACGACAGTGGAGCTGCGGGCGTCGTTCGCCGGATCGCTCACGTCAAGGCGAGGGTGACCGTCTTGGGCTCGGTGAAGAACCTCAACGCCTCATCGCCGCCCTCGCGCCCCACGCCGCTCTGCTTCATCCCCCCGAACGGGACGCGCAGGTCGCGCAGCAACCAGGTGTTGATCCACACCGTGCCGGCATCAAGCGCCGCCGCCACCCGATGCGCACGTCGCAGGTCGTTGGTCCAGACCGAGGCGGCCAGACCGTACTTGGTGCCGTTCGCCCACGACACCACATCGGCCTCGGACTCGAACGGCGTGACGGTGACGACCGGCCCGAAGATCTCCTCGGTATTGACGCGGCAGTCCACGGGCAGACCGGTCACCACGGTCGGCTCCAGGAAGTAGCCGCCGGCAAGGCGCGCCGGCAGACCGGTCGGTCGGCTGCCGCCGGTGACGATCTCGCCACCGAGCTCGCGTGAGAGCGCGATGTACGACTCGACCTTGGTCCGATGGGCCTCTGAGACGAGGGCGCCCTGCTGGGTCGACTCGTCGAGGGGATCGCCGATCCGCAGACGTCCGACAGCCTGGCTGAACTCGGCCACGAAGCGGTCGTAGAGCGGGCGCTCGATGAACAGGCGTGAGCCGCACAGGCAGATCTCACCCTGGTTCTCGAAGGCGGAACGCAGGATCCCGGGCAGCACCTCGTCGAGGTCGACGTCAGCGAAGACCACGGTCGCGTTCTTGCCACCGAGCTCGAGCGACAGCTTCTTGAAGGCGGGCGCTGCGGTCGCCGCGATGGTCGCACCAGTCACGGTCCCGCCGGTGAACGAGATGGCCGGGATATCCGGATGGCCGACGATGGCGGCGCCGGCTGATGCTCCCAGACCGTGCACCACGTTCAGGACGCCGGCTGGCAGCCCGACATCCGCGGACAGCTCGGCCAGCATGGCCGCCGTCCAGGGTGTCAGCTCGGATGGCTTGGCGACGACCGTGTTGCCGGTCGCGATGGCCGGCGCGATCTTCCAGGTGAACAGATACAGGGGAAGGTTCCACGGCGAGATGAGGCCGGCCACGCCACGGGGACGACGCAGCGTGTAGTTGAGCGCCGCCTGATCCATCGGGAAGAGGTCGGACGAGGTGTGGAGGATCGCCGTCGCGAAGAAGCGCAGGTTCGAGACGGCCCGCGGGATGTCGAGCCGTCGGGCGAGTTCGACCGGCTTGCCCGAGTCGATGCTCTCGGCTCGGACGTACTCCTCGAGTCGGCCCTCGAGGGCATCCGCGAGACGCAGGAGGCTCCGCGACCGCTCCGCGGCGGGCGTGGCCGACCAGGACGGGAACGCCCGAGCCGCGGCTGCGACAGCGCGGTCGACGTCATCGGCATCCGAGGCCGGGACGCGGGCGTGGACCGCGCCAGTAGACGGATCGAAGTCGTCGAGGTAGGCGCCGGCGCGAGGGGCGACGGCCGAACCATCGATGTGGTTGGCGAGGACGGTCGCGGCAGCCGGGGTCACGGGCGTCGCCGCCACGGTGCTGGTCATGCGATCTCCTTGAGCGCCTGTCCGAAGCG
>CAYNGM010000466.1:0-1847 GCA_964396565.1 uncultured Anaerolineaceae bacterium
GTGGGCATGGAGTGTATGAGCCAAGCCGCCGGACACTCGAGAGGGTGACACTCAGCGCAGTGTAGGCGCGATGCCCGTTCCGGGCGGTTATCGCGAACCGTTGCCGGATCCGACGGCGCTAGTCGTTGTAGAGGCGTTCCTCGATGAGCTTCTCCTGGACCGTCCGACCGCTCGGGTCGAAGCAGGAGAACTCGAAGTGCTTCTCGAACTCGAGGTCCACGTTGTCCTGGCCACCGCGGTTCTTCTCGACCGACACGATGACCCAGTCCCGGAATCGCTGCGCCTGGTACGGGTTGAACTCGATGTTGACCTTGGCGACGATGTGGTACTTCTCGTTGAGGATGAGGATGATGTCCGCCTCGTAGTTGATCGCCGACGAGCCGCGCAGGTGGAAGTTGCGCAGGCGCGAGGCCTCGAGGCCCTCCTTGTCGGCGGCCACGATGGAGACCATCGGCACGTCCTCGGACAATGCGATGTCCTTGAGGCCGTTGACCACGAAGGTGACCTTCTCCGACTCGTTCTCGGGCTCGGGGATCTGCGGCACCTTCTGCATGTAATCGACGAAGACGACCAGTCGTCGGTCGCCTGACAGGACTCGATGCTGCTGCACGAGCTGGCGGATGTTGTCGATGGTGCTGGCCGTCTGGGATCCGCGCAGCAGGAACAGGTTCTGCCCGTAGCGGGCGATCCGATCGAGCGATGGGCGGAGGCGTGGGTTGTTGGCCAGCTGCGGCGCCGTGGCACCCTCGGCCATCCACGTCCCCAGGATCTCCTTGCGGACGTCCTGGATCTTGATCGCGCCGGTCTTGTGCGGCAGGTGGGCGAGGGCCGACTCCATGGCGATGAGGCGGTTCATCAGGTAGGCCTCATCGTGCTCGAAGCACAGGTACAGGACGTTCGCCTGGCCACCCGACGCGATGTTCCGCGCCATCTGGAGGGCCATCGTCGTCTTGCCCGTGCCCTGGGCACCGCCGATCAGTAGCAACTCACCGGCGCGCAGACCCGTGCCGATGGTCTTGTCAAGCGGGGTGAACCCGAGCGGAACGGGCTGGTACTCGGCCAGGTGCCCGGTGGTGACCCGCTCATTGAGGTCCACGAGGACATCGAGGGCTGATCGTGGGGCCATGCTGCCATGGGGCGTATCGAGACGCCAACCTCGGGCGCTGGACCCGGCGGCGACGTCGGTGGTGTCGGTGCTCACGCGGTGAATGCCTCCCCGAGAGTGCCGCAGTGCGCGGCCGCAACAGGGTAGCACCGCGTCGGGCCCGATTCACCCACCCGCACCATGCTTCTCTGCACCACCGTCCGTGACGCCGCGGACCGGGGCCGCGCTAACCCGTCGTTGCGGCTATCTCGTCGAAGGTCGCGATGATCGCCCGGATGGCCGACTCGTAGTTGCGCAGGTCCATCCACTCGTTCGGTGCATGGGCGTTGTCGTTGGGCTGGGTGAACCCGAGAAGGACGACCGGCAGGCCGAGGATGCGCTCGAAGCTGGCCGCCACCGGGATGGAGCCGCCCTCGCGGATGTACAGCGGCTCCGCCCCGAAGACCGTCCTGAGGGCACGGGCAGCCGCCCTGGTCATCGGATGATCTATGGGCGTGACCGTGGGATGGCCGCCGCCCAGTTCCTGGACGGACACCGTCACCCCGGGAGGCGCCGATTCGAGCACGAAATCGCGCAGTCGGGCGAAGGTCGTCTCCGGATCCTGGTCCGGGACGAGCCGACAACTGACCTTGGCGTGGGCGTGGGCCGGGATGATGGTCTTGGCACCGGCCCCCTGGAACCCACCCCAGATGCCGTTGACGTCGAGCGTCGGACGGGTCGCCCGCCGCTCGAGAGTGGAGTA
>CAYNGM010000467.1:0-1840 GCA_964396565.1 uncultured Anaerolineaceae bacterium
GTGCTCGAGGATGGCGGCCTTCAGGGCGGTCCGCAGGGCTTCGAGGTCGATGGCACCCGATGCGCCCGCACTCGGGATCACCGGTTCGCGCCGTGGTCCGCGTCCGCGTGTCGTACGGCGAGGGGTATCGGGCGCGGGCGTCGCGGCGGGGGTCGTTTCGCTCGCGGGGATCGTTTCGGTCGCGGGGGTGGTTTCGGTCGCGGGCGTGGCGGCGGGGGCGGTCCCGGTCGCGGGAGCGGCTTGCGCCGTGCCGGATGCACGGGCCGCGCGGGGTCCGGCGGTCGTGCGGGATCCGGAGGTCGTGCTGGATCCGGAGGTCGTGCTCGCCATGGGCGGCAAGGATAACAGCGGACGTCGGGCCGCCCGACTGGCCCATTCGGACCAAGCCCTGCGCCGGCCAGGCAGACCCGTGTGCGGGTTCAGAGTCGGTCGATGACTCCGGCCAGGACCGCCTCCGCTACGGCACGCTCATCCCATGGCGTCTCGCCGTCCGCGCCGATGATCGAGCGCTCATGCCCCTTGCCCGCGAGCAGCACCACGTCCCCGGGCCGGGCGGCATCGATGGCCGCCTCGATGGCGGTCCGACGGTCGGGGATGAGCAGAAGGTCGTGGCCGCGCCGCCGACCGGTCGATTCCGCCCCGGACGCGATCTCATCGAGGATGGCCATGCGGTCCTCGCCGCGCGGATCCTCGTCGGTGACGATGACCAGCCGACATCGCTCACCGGCGATCCGGCCCATCTGAGAGCGCTTGGCGGTATCGCGCTCACCCGCCGAGCCGAAGACGGCTATCAAGCCACCCCCAGCGGCTGCGGCCGCTGGGGCCAGAAGGTCGAGGACGGCGGCGAGGGACGCCGGACTGTGGGCGAAGTCGACGACGACCCCGAACGGCTGGCCGAGGTCGATCCGCTCCATCCGGCCCGGAACACGCTCGAGGCCGGCCATGCCGGACCGGACGAGTTCGTCGTCGAGGTCGAGTGCTTCGCCGAGCGCGACCACGGCCATGGCGTTGTGGATGTTGAAGCGCCCGGCCAGACGGAGGTCGAGCGACGCCTGCCCGCGCGGCGTCACGAGCGTGGTGTGAAGGCCATGGGCATCCTCGCTGACGCGTATGGCATGGATGTCGGCTGATGGTTCGGTCCCGTAGGTGATCACCCGGGCGCCGACTTCACGGGCAGCGCCGATGAATGCGCCGGCGTTCGTATCGTCGAGGTTGATGACGGCCGCCGTCGTCGGTCCACCGAGACGAGAGAACAGTGAGACCTTGGCGTCCCGGTATGCCTCCCAGGTCCCGTGCAACTCGAGGTGCTCATGGGTGAGGTTGGTCAGGATCGCCACGTCGTAGTCGACCTCGGCGACCCGGTCGAGCGCGAGTCCGTGCGAGGTGGTCTCGATGACCGCGCAGTCGTCTCCGGCCTCGATCATGGCCCGCAGAGCCGCCTGGAGCTCGGGCGCCTCGGGGGTCGTGGCGTGGGCGGCGTGGTCCAGCGTCTGCCCGCCGATACGCGTCGCGATGGTGCCGATCAGCCCGGTCCTCCGACCGGCCGCCTCCAGCGCAGCGACCGCCAGGTAGCACGTGGTCGTCTTGCCATCGGTGCCGGTCACGCCGATCACCGTCAGCTGGCGCGACGGGTCGCCGAACCACCACGCGGCGGCCGTGGCGAGTGCTCTCCGCGTGGACTCGACGATCACCTGCGGCGCGGCGACCCCGGGGAGTGGCCGCTCGACGAGGAGCGCCGCCGCGCCTCTCCCGATCGCGCGCTCCGCAAGGTCGTGCCCATCAAAGTGCGTGCCGGCGATCGCGACGAACAGGTCACCCGCGCGGACGGCCCGCGAGTCCT
>CAYNGM010000468.1:0-1833 GCA_964396565.1 uncultured Anaerolineaceae bacterium
GGTGCCTTTGCCGCTGGGCTGGGCCTCGGTATCAGCAAGGACCTGACGGGCAGTCTCGCTGCCGGCTTCATCGGTCTCGCCGTGCTGTGCGCCGCCGCGATCGTCGCGACCTGGCAGCTGGGGAGGCTCGTTTCCGGTGGTCGCGCCCGACGGGTAGAATCGAGTGCCCCACCAGCCAGGAGCCCAGCCGCATGAAGATCTTCCTCGACACAGCCGACATCAATGAGATCCGCCAGGCCGCTCGCTGGGGTGTCCTCGATGGTGTGACCACCAACCCGTCGCTCTATGCCAAGGTGGGCGGTTCGTACGACGACATCCTGCGCGAGGTGTGCACGATCACGCCTGGACCGGTCAGCGCCGAGGTCGTCGCCGATGACGTGGAGGGGATGCTCGAGGAAGGGCGTCACTTCGCCAAGATCGCCCCGAACATCGTGGTCAAGGTCGCGATGAGCGAGAACGGTCTCGAGGCCATCTACCGCTTCGCGGAGGAAGGCATCAAGACCAACTGCACCCTAATCTTCACCGCGAACCAGGGCCTGCTCGCGGCTAAGGCGGGGGCCAGCCTGCTGTCGCCGTTCGTGGGACGCCTCGACGACATCAACCAGGACGGCATGATCTGCGTCCGCGAGCTCGCGGAGATCGTGGCCATCCACGAGCTGGATACCGAGGTCCTTGCGGCGTCCATCCGCAACCCGCTGCACATGACCCAGGCGGCGCTCGCCGGTGCCCATGTGGCAACGGTCCCGTTCAAGGTCCTCCAGCAGATGATCCATCACCCGCTCACGGACAAGGGCATCGTCCAGTTCAAGAAGGACTGGACGGCGGCCCGCGAAGCGGCGGCCGCCAAGGCCTGATCTCAGCTCGGCGTGGGCGCCTCGCCGCACGCCACGACCTGCCCGCGGGTCGCCTCCGTCCAGCCCGGGATGGTCAGGTCGAGCGGCCAGGCGGGGTCGATCGCGGGGTCGTTCGCCTCGAGAAGGTGCGAGCGACCATCATCATCGGCGTTGTCCCATAACTTCGGCACCAGGAGGGTGTCCGGTTGCGCAGGCGGCGACCCGGCAAGGGCATCGCGAGCGATGCGCAGGGCGGCGCCGCCGACCGCCGGGCTGTCGGTGACCACTGCTCCGCGCAGCCCCGAGGTGACCAGCAGGAGCCCTACGAACGCACTGTCGTCAGAGCCAAGGATCGGTACGTAGGGCTGTCCCGCCATGCGCAGGGCGTCGACGATGACGCTGTCCACGCCCGAGGTCCAGATCCCGGCGAACTCGAGCTTGTCGGCGATGACGTCGTTGAGACCCTTGACCGCGACCGATGGATCGCCCTTCGAGTCGATGGTCGCCGCCACGCCGGCGTCTTCGAACAGCTTGAGCGCGCGGTCGAACCCGGTCCGCCGCGCCCCCTCGACCGGGTCGTCCCTGGGACCTGCGATGACCAGCACCTTGCCCTTGCCGCGGAGCGTGGAGAGCAGCCAGGTGGCTCCGTCCTCGCCCAGCCTCTCCTGGTCAGTACCGATCGAGTAGGCACCCGAATCAGGGATCGGTCGGCCGATACTGACAATGACGATCCCATCGTCCACCAGCTCCTTGGCCGTGGCGCTCAGTCCGGCTGGGTCCACCGGATCGACAAGGAGCGCTTTCGCCCCGACCGCGACGAGGTTGCGCAGGTCCGCCGCCTGACCCTCGGCATCGGTGTGGCGGTCACGGACCGTCAGCATGACCGGCTCGCCGAGACGTGCCTCGGCCCGCATGGAGCACAAGCTGGCCGCCCCCCAACCGGTGTCGCCGCGGGTCGTCGAGACGCCGATCCTGATCGGCTGCGCGGTGGGCGACGGTT
>CAYNGM010000469.1:0-1825 GCA_964396565.1 uncultured Anaerolineaceae bacterium
CTGTTCCGATAGTCGGTCATCCAGTTGGCCGCCAGCTGGACGACGACATCGGCGACGACTCGTTCCGGGAACAGCCAGTCAAGGTAGGTCGCATCCAGACGTGCGGCCACATCGGCGATGCGAACCGGTCGGCCACGTTCGAGCCGGGCGACGAGCTCGATCACCCGCAGCGCCGTGAACGGGTCACCTGACTCAGCGACGACCGGCGGCGCGACGTTCGGATCGGGCATGCCGTCGGGTGCCGGACGCAGCGATGCGATGCCGACGGGCTGGGACGCGGAGATGGGTTCATCGGACATGGTTGCGGGGGCGGATCTCCATGTCGGGCATGGTTGCTCTTGCGGGACGGCCAATCTAGCACGTGGATGAACCTTCACCACCATCCTGACCCGGGATGAACGGAGTTGGGGCATGCTTCCCGTGCCGGACGCCAGTCCGGCGTCAGCCGCGCGGCCTCCGCGCGGTGCGAGCCTCACGATCAGCCGAGTCCGATGTCACCGATGGACCACGAACGGATCCCGACCGAACCGACCACCGACCACGAGCCACCGGGCGTGACCTCCCTCACGCCCGGACCCTCCCAGGCTCCGACGTCATCGGCGGCCGGCCGTGGAGGTCGCTCGTGGATCATCGGGGCGATCATCGGGGTCGCATTGATCGTGACGTTCAGCGCGGGACTCGGGGTCGGAGGTGTCATCGCCACCGTTGCAGGTGGCACCGGCTCGCCGACCCCGAGCCCTGCTTCATCGTCGGGACCGACCGACTTCGGGCTCATCAGGGAAGCCTGGGACACGATCCACGAGCAGTACGTCGGGCGTGACACCCTGGTAGACCGTGACCTCATCTACGGCGCGATCCGGGGGATGACCCAGGCCGTCGGCGACACCGGCCACACCGACTTCATGACTCCACAGGAGCGAGCGGCACGCAATGACGCCCTGGCTGGTTCCTACGTGGGGATCGGGGTGCGCATCGAAGTCACCGAGGACGGACGCCCCAGGGTCGTGGAGGTCTTCAAGGAGAGTCCCGCGGAGAAGGCCGGCATCAAGGACGGCGACGTGATCGTGACCGTCGACGGCCGGAGTACGACCGGCCACACCGTCGATGAGGTCGCCGGCTGGGTCCGCGGTGAGGCTGGCTCGACGGTCGTCATCGTCGTCCGCGCCGATGGGACCGGGCCGGAGCGCTCCTACGACATCGTCCGTGCGGACGTGCCTCTCCATCCGGTGTCGTGGACGATGGTCCCGGGCACCACCACGGCGTTCATCCGGCTCGACCAGTTCTCCAACGGCGCCGCCGACGACATCGTCGCGGCCCTCAAGGACGCCGCGGCCAAGGGCGCCGAGCGGATCGTCCTGGACCTGCGGGGCAACCCCGGTGGCTACGTCAACGAGGCGGTCGGGATCGCCAGCCAGTTCCTCAAGAGCGGCGTCGTGTTCATCGAGCGCAACGCCCAGGGTGACGAGACTCGCCACGATGTCTCGCCCGGCGGTGTGGCCCTCGACCTGCCGCTGGTGGTCCTCGTCGACGGCAGCACGGCGAGTTCGTCAGAGATCGTCTCGGGTGCGCTCCAGGATGCGGGCCGGGCCAAGATCGTGGGCGAAACCACGTTCGGGACAGGGACGGTCCTTGGCGAGTTCGTCCTCTCGGATGGCTCGGCCCTGCGGATCGGCACCGTGGAGTGGCTGACACCGGACGGTCGCCGGATCTGGCACGAGGGCATCGCCCCCGACGTGACCGTCGCCATGCCGGAGGGGTCGGAGCTGCTGACGCCCGATGACGTGAAGGGCATGAGCGCGGCACAGATCCGCTCGCTCAAGGATCC
>CAYNGM010000470.1:0-1825 GCA_964396565.1 uncultured Anaerolineaceae bacterium
TGGCCGGCGAACGCGACCGCCCCGCCGCCCTCCGATATGCGGCCGAATGGCATCGCTCAGGTCGTTCGATCTCTGCACGGAGCTCGGATGAGGTCGACGACGAAGCCTGGCGCGCAGCCCTGGACCACCTGCTCGCGCAACGTGACGAGCCGCACGGCGGGCACGGTCGCGTGTGGGACAGCTTCTGGAGCGCATGGAACGCGTTCGCTGGTGCCGCGACCTACCAGCAGGCCATCGAGCGTGCGATCGCCTACGGCAACGACACCGATACGACCGCGGCCATCGCCGGCGGTCTCGCCGGCATCTACTGGGGCATCGATGGCATCCCAGCCGAGTGGCGAGCGGGCATGCGAGGCCCTGAGGTCGTGGACCCGCTGGTGGATCGGCTGCTCGCCACGGCTGGCTGGCACACCTCGACCACGAACCCGATCCGCGTGGACTGGGTGGACCTCTCGAGCGTGCCGGCTCTCCGGGGAGTGGCAGAGACCGGTGGTCGCCTCGGCATGACATTCCTGCCCGGCAAGCAGCGCGACGGCTGGTCAGGTCTGCACTGGCGGACGCTCTCGACGGATGTCGCGCGGCTGCGCGAGAAGCACGGCACCGACACCTTCCTGCTCCTGGTGGAGGACCACGAGCTTGTCGCCGCTCGCGTGCCCGACATCGCCGACGCGATGGCCGATGCCGGGATCGAGCTCATCCGCTTCCCGATCCCCGACATGGACGTGACGCGCGACCGCGACGGTCTGCGCGCGGTGCTCGACGACGTGCTTGCGCGGCTGGCAGGCGGTCAGTCAGTGGTCGTCGCCTGCCGCGGTGGGCTTGGGCGGACCGGCACGATCGTCGCGTGCCTGTTGCGCGACGGCGGGCTGGGCGGCGAGGACGCGATCCTGCTCACGCGAGCGTCACGCCACGACACGATCGAGCGCGGCACGCAGGTCGACTTCGTGCACGCCTGGGAGTGGCCGCCTCGGGAGGCGCGGTCGTGATCAGGCGTCTACCGGCGCAGATCCTGAAGAATGCGATGCCCACCGATGCGGCGCCAGCGGACGGCAGGCTCGCCGTGGAGGTCGATCCACTCGAAGGTCGCGCGTCCATCGGGACCCGCGAACGACCACGTCATCTCGAACAGGCCGGGTGCTCCGACGACCGACTTGACCCGCAGTCCATCCGGAAATGGCGTCGATGGGCTGGCCCGGAACGCGTCGCAGGCTGGGCTGAACTGCTCTCGAACCACCTTGAGAAACCGCGTCCGGTCGCGCTTGGGCAGCCGCCGGAAGTCGGCGTCAAACGTCTGCGTCGTGACGTAGCGCACGCACTAATCCCGGTCGAGGTGGGCGATCAGTGCCTCGACGGATTCGTGGACGGTGACCTCGCCACGGGCGATCTGCTCGTCGGCTTCGCGTTCCATCGCTTGCCAGCGCTCGGTCCAGAACCACGCCTGGTCCGCCGGGATGGCGACCGTCGGGTGGAGCTCGATGACGCCGTCGGGCCGCTCGACGATCTCGACCTGGGCGCCGGGCTGGTCCAGTCCGGCGCGGCGGCGCAGGTCCGCCGGCAGCGCGATGAGACCCCGGCCCTGGAGCGCGACGAAGACGCGACCATCACCCATGTACCGCAGTAGAGCAGCACCGCCGTCATACAGCCAACCCTCTTCACGCATGGCGCGATCGTAGCCAAGACCGCTTACCCGCGGCTTACCTTGTCGCGATCGAGCTGGGCGACCCGAGAGCCGGAGATGCCGAGTATCTCGCCCACATCGCGGGTCGAGAAGCCCAGCGCCCGTAGGTCGGCCGCGGTTCGTCGCGTGGTCGAGGCGACCTCCGAG
>CAYNGM010000471.1:0-1815 GCA_964396565.1 uncultured Anaerolineaceae bacterium
TGCTGCTCGCGGTCGCGTTCGCCGCGGACAAGCTCGGCTTCGACTTCGTGGTCGGCGGTTTTCCACCCGACTTCTCGGTGTCGACGATCGTCGCGGCCGTGGTCGGGGCGATCGGGATCTCGATCGTCGGGACGGTCGTCGGCCTCGTCGTCCGCGACTGACCGACATCGATATGACCGCCGATTCCCGACGTCACCGCAGTCGCCTCGCCCTCCTCGCCGGGGGATGGGTGCTGCTGCTCCTGGCTCTTGCACCAGCCGTCCTGGCCGCCGACCCGACCGCACCGCCGCCCGGTCCTCCGTTCCCGGAGCCCCAGGTGGACCGCGCCGTCTACGACTACGCCGGCATCCTGTCACCGGCCGCCATCAGCGGTGCCGAGGCGACGATCGACGCGATAGAGGAGCGGACCGGTGCGGAGGTCGTGGTCTACACCCAGTCGGTCGACTACGGCGTGTCGACCGAGGAGACCACCGAGCGGGCTCGCGCCCTGATCGACCAGTGGGGGATCGGGCGCAAGGGGTTCGATGACGGTCTCGTCATCTTCTTCGACATCGATCCATCGGGCGAGCACGGGCAGGTCCAGTTGTACGCCGCCCCCGGCTTCGAGGCTACCTTCCTGTCCAACAGCGAGCGTCAGGCGATCTTCGACGACGACATGCTCCCGTACCTGCGCAACGCCGACTTCGATGGCGCCCTGCGGGTCGCGCTCGAGCGCGTGGATGCCGCGGCGACCCCGGAGAACGCCGCGCGCCTCCAGGCGGGTCGCCAGATCAACGCCGTGATCGGTCTGGTCGGTGCACCGATCATCT
Source organism: uncultured Anaerolineaceae bacterium (assembly GCA_964396565.1). Lineage (GTDB taxonomy): Bacteria > Chloroflexota > Limnocylindria > Limnocylindrales > CSP1-4 > SPCO01. The sequence continues at coordinate 810 of CAYNGM010000471.1, forward strand.
TCCTGGGGCTGTCCGGCTGGGCATTCTTCAACTGGCGTCGGTTCGGCAAGGACCCCGTCTACCTCGACGATCCATCTATCCTGATGCCGGCACCACCGCCCGACCTGACCGCGGCATCCGGGGCGTTCGTGATGGACGGCCGGACCTCGCGACGGGCCTTGACGACCGCGATGCTCGACCTTGCGTCCCGTGGCCTCATCTCGTTTCGGGAGGACAAGGGTCTGCTTGGTCTCTCCCACAAGGTCGGCGTCGATCTCGAACCGGAAGCCGGCGATGACGCCGAGGAGGCGCGGCGTCGCCTCAACGCGCGCCGGCCTACCGGTCCCGCCGAGGGCATCGCCCTGAAGCGCCTGCGCGCGGTCGATCACGACGACGACTACATCAAGCCGGACGAGCTGCCCAAGTTCGGCGCCGCCGTGTCGGCGTTCGACCGGGCGCTCGAGGATCACGTCGTCTCGAAGGGCTGGGTGGTGGAGCGCCCGAGCAAGGTCATGGGCCGCTGGGTCGGACGCGGGGTCATGGCCATCGTCGCCGGCGTGGCGGGGGTGTTCGCGGGCGCCAACATCCCGATGTCCGGACTCGTCCTGCTCGGCGCGGCGGCGATCGCCGGCGGCATCGTGCTGTGTATCTTCGCCAACGCGATGCCGTCGGTGACCATGCCGGGAGCGATGATCCGGGCGATGCTGGCGGCCTACCGGCGGACTCTGGAAAAGACGATGGCCCAGGCTCGCTCCATGCAGCAGGTCATCGACGAGGCCAAGCTCGACTGGCTGGAGACCCCCGACCAGGCCGTTGTGTGGGGCACTGCGCTGGGCCTTCAGGACGACATCGAGTCAGTGCTCAAGCGCTCGCTCGAGGACGTGGAAGAGGGGCGCGCGGTCCCATCGTCCACGTACTTCCCGGCCTGGTACCGGACCTCGGGTGGGCAGTCGTTCGCGAGCGCGGCAGCCGCCGGGAGTGGCGGGTCCATCTTCTCGGGTTCGGCCGTGCCCGACCTCGGCGGCAT
>CAYNGM010000472.1:0-1812 GCA_964396565.1 uncultured Anaerolineaceae bacterium
ATGACCGAAGGCCGACAGCCATGACCGACTCCCATGCCCCGATCCCAACCGAGGCGAGTGCGTCTCCGCTCGATCTCCGACGGGCAGCCCTTCGACGCCTGGCCGACGAATCGTTCGATGTCGTGATCGTGGGTGGGGGGATCGTCGGTGCGGGAGCCCTGCTGGACGCGGCTTCCCGCGGGATGCGGGCCGCCCTGGTCGAGCAGGACGACATCGCTGCCGGTACCTCGTCGCGTTCCTCGCGGCTCATCCACGGTGGCCTGCGCTATCTCGAACAGTTCCATCTGCCGCTTGTTCGCGAGGCCCTGGCGGAGCGTCGCCTACTACTCCGACTCGCGCCCCACCTGGTGACCCTGGAGCCGCAGCTGTTCCCGATCTATGGCCTGCCCTTCCTGACCAAGGCCTTCTATGACGCTGGCCTGACCCTGTACGACATCCTGGGTGCACGGCACGACGGCGGCTGGCATCGAAGGCTCGACCTCGCGGACACGCTGGCCATCGCCCCGTCACTCCAGCGCGCGGGACTGCGTGGTGGACTCCTGTACCACGACGGGGTCGAGGACGACGCGCGCTACACGTTGACGGTGGTGCGGACCGCTCTGGCGACGCAGGCGGCGCCGGTCGTCGTCACCCGCATCCAGGCCACCGGTGTCCGAACCGAGAAGGAGTACGGCACCATCCGTGCGCTGTCCGTCCGGGACCTGCTCGACGGGACTGACTTCGAGGTCCGGACCAACGCGGTGATCGATGCGGCCGGAGTCTGGGCGGCCGACCCGACGCATCCCTTCTCGAGCCCGTCGATGCGCATCCGGCCCAGCCGCGGTGCCCATCTCGTCGTACCCAGGTCACGTATCCAGGCGACGGCCGGTCTGACCATCCGCGTTCCGGGCAAGGTCGTGTTCCTCGTGCCATGGCCCGATCATTGGATCATCGGCACGACCGATGCGCCGTTCGACGGGCCGCCGGATCGGCCGACCGCGGCGGGGTGGGAGGTCGACAAGCTGCTCGACACGGTCAACGCGACGCTCGATGTCGATCTTCGGCGCGCAGATGTCGTGGGCACGTACGCCGGACTCCGGCCGCTCATCGCGCCGTCCGACGGCTCGACCGTCAAGGCATCCCGCGAGCACAAGGTGACCGCCGAACCGAACGGCGTCGTCCGGATCGGGGGAGGCAAGTACACGACCTACCGGGTCATGGCGCGCGACGTCGTGGATGCGGTGCTCGGGCCGACGGTCGCACGCGCCCGACCCAGCGCGACCGAAGATCACCGGCTGATCGGTGCAGCGGACTGGCCCGAGCTCGACCGCCTGGCGTTGGAGCTCGCCAGCGTCCCGGCAGTCGCGGCAGCCCACCCGGACGCGGCATCCAGGCTGGTCTCCCGGCACGGGACGCAGGCGCCGGCGGTCGTGGCCATGGGCGCCGAGCTCCACCTGCTCCGTCCGCTGATCCCGGGTCGTCCGTTCCTCGAGGCAGAGGTCGCCTGGGCCGCCCGGCGCGAGCTTGCGCTGTCGCTTGACGACGTGCTGTCGCGGAGGTTCCGGCTCAGTCCCGAGATGGCGGACCGTGGGGAGGCCGTCGCCCCGCGCGTTGCCGCCATCCTCGCCGCAGAACTCGGCTGGGGGCCATCTCGGGTCGCGCTCGAGGTCGAGACCTACCTTCGTCTCGCGCGACGCGAGTACGCCGTGGCTCCGGAGCCGACCGGGTCCGCTGCAGCCCCGTCAGACGAGTCCGGATGAGCTCACCATGGGGCTCGAAAAGTCGGGGCTATACAAGGTTCCCGACCTCGCGTACCATCCCGCAGGCAAACGC
>CAYNGM010000473.1:0-1809 GCA_964396565.1 uncultured Anaerolineaceae bacterium
CGCCACTCCCCTCCCCGACCTCATCATGTACGGCCGCCCCGGCTGCAGCCTGTGCGTCGACGCCCGCGAACTCGTCGTGGGCGTCCTCGCCGAACGACGCTCACGGGCCCTGCCGACGCCATCGCTGGTAGAGCGTGATATCGAGTCGAGCGAGACCTGGTTGCGGGCGTATCTCACGACCATCCCGGTCCTCGAGCTTGGCGACCAACGCCTCGAGCTGGTCACCAGCCTGGCCAGGATCCGCCGATTCCTCAGCGAGGCGCTGGACAAGCCCGACCCACTGGTGACCGGATGACCGGCAACTCCGACATCACCATCGCCATCGCGGTCCTGGCAGGGATCATCAGTTTCCTGTCACCGTGCGTCCTCCCACTGGTCCCGGCATATCTCGGCCAGTTGACCGCGGTGGCCGTCGCCGGCGCTGGCCCGGGAGTGACGCCGTCGCGCTGGCTGGCCGTCCGCCACGCCCTGGCCTACGTCGCGGGGTTCACAGCGGTCTTCACGGTGCTGGGCGCCACCGCCACGTTTGCGCTGGGCCCCTTGTATGACCTGCTGGGTCCGCTCCGGATCATCGGCGGTGTGCTCCTCATCGTGATGGGTCTCAGCCTTGCCGGGATCGTCCGCATCCCGGCCCTGGAGCGAACATGGCGCCCCTTGGACGCTGGGGCCGCCACCAGCCTCGCCGCGGCCACGGGGTCGGTCGCGCTGGCGCCGGCCGGGGCGGGCGGCAGCGCCTCCCCATCGACTGCCGACCGTCTCGGCGGGCGGATGGTCGATCCGCGTGGCGGCTGGCTGGCGTCGTTCGGCCTTGGCGCGATCTTCGCGGTCGGCTGGACCCCGTGCATCGGGATCATCCTCGGCGGGATCCTGACCATGGCCATCACCTCCGGCACCCAGGCGGCGGGCATCGTCCTGCTGCTCGCCTACTCACTCGGCCTGGGGCTGCCGTTCCTCGCGATCGCCCTCGTCTACGATCGGGCACCCGGACTGATGCGTCCTCTGGTCCGCCATGGTCGCACGGTGTCCCTGATCGGCGGTCTGCTGGTCGCCGCGATCGGTGTCGCGATGCTCTTCGACTGGCTGTCACTCCTGCCGCGCTTCTTCGACTTCGGCGGGGTCTGAACGTGACGTCGAGCGGCTGGGCCTGAGCTTGGCGTCCGAACGTCCAGGCTTCCGCCATCAGCGATCCCGGCACGGCCTGATCGGGCCATTCAGCGGACGCCAGTTGCTGGCCGCCCTGGGTGCCATCGTCGCGGGAGCCGTGATCCTGGTCATCGTGACCACGCCGCTCGGTGGCACCCGCGGGGGGCTGACCCCGGTGGATCCACGGGCGACTCCGTTCATCATCGGTTCGCCGCCACCGCAGGGGCTGGCGGTCGGCGCGATCGCCCCGGAACTCGCCGGCACGCGATCCGATGGCACGGCCTGGCAGCTGCATGACCTCGACGGCCGACCGGTGACCCTCGAGGGCCTCGGCGGCAAGGTCGTCTGGTTGAACTTCTTCGCCAGCTGGTGCCCGCCATGCCAGCAGGAGACACCGATCCTGCGCGAGCTCTCGGAGCGCTACCGCGAGCGCGGTCTCGAGATCATCGGCGTGAGTGTCCAGGAGACGTCGCCAGATGACGTCCGGGCGTACGCCGAGCGCTATCGACTCCCCTACACCATCGGGTTCGATGGCTCGGGGGACCTGTTCCACGCCTACCGGGTCTTCGCACTGCCGACGCAGTTCTTCATCGACACGGACGGTCGTCTGGTCCAGGTCGTCAACGGTCCGGTCGATGAGGCCGGCGCGTCGGCGCTGATCGAGTC
>CAYNGM010000474.1:0-1794 GCA_964396565.1 uncultured Anaerolineaceae bacterium
AACCCGATCGATCGGCGGATGGTCGCGTCATCCGGTCGGACGGTGACGCCATCGATCGACGCCTCGCCGGCCGTCGGCCGCGCAAGACCGGTGAGCATCCGGATGGTCGTCGTCTTGCCCGCGCCGTTGGGCCCCAACAGGCCGAAGACCGAACCTGCCGGGATGTCCAGATCGAGCCCGTCGACCGCGAGGACGCCGCTGTCACGCACGCCGAACCGCTTGGTCAGGCCGCGTGTCCTGACCGCCGCCGCGGTCATGCCTCGCGACGCCCGACCGCGAAGTACAGGATCGGGCCGATCAGGTTGATGACCACGATGATGATCCCCCACATCAGCTTGCTGTCACCTCGGACCTGGCGCTCAGGGCGGAGCAGGTCACGCAGGGCGAGGACCAGCAGCCCGAGCTGGATGAGGATCAGCGGTGCAAGGAGCAGGAAGAGCTGACCGGTATCGAGGTCGTTCATGTCGTGCGTCGCTCCGGATCCGACTTCCAGACGATGTAGGAATAGGCGAAGGTGAAGGCGATCGTCAGCCCGATCGAGGCCAGCAGGACCGCGACGAGGACACTTCCGTCAACGCCGCTCAGGCCGAGCACGAACAGGACCACGCCCTCGATGACGAACAGCCAGCCCCCGACCCGATGCGTGCGTGTCCAGGCGAGGTCGCTCGTGAGGGTCCACGGTGTGCGGATCCCCATCATGTAGTTGGGGCGCACCTTGGGCAGGTAGTTGCCCATGACCACGAACAGCGCGCCGGTCCCGGCAAAGACGAGGCGCGTGACGTCCACATCAGTGTGGCCGAGTGCCGAGATGACCGTCAGGACCTGGAGCCCGCCAAGCAGAACGATGACTCCGATCCAGATGGCTCCGTACGCCCGCGCAGAACGCTCGAGGTTGGCGCGTCGCGGTTCGATCCGGGGGATGACCCAGAACAGGGCGACCATCGCGACGGACAGGACCGGGATGAGGAACAGTCCAACGGTCCTGTCGGCCCAGCCGTTCGCTTCGCCGTCGATACCCCAATGGATGGGGATCCGTGCGTCGGCCGGGAGTTGGAGCCACGCCCATGCGCCGAGCACGGTCATGGCACCGATGACCACGGCACTCGTGATGAGCATCGGACGACGGTTCAACGGTCACCTCCCGGGCCGATCCGGAACGCCTCGAGGAGCGCGGCCATCGCCTCCTCGAGCACCGACAGGTTGAGGTGGTAGGTGATCGTCGTCCCGGCGCGGTCCGCGCTGATGAGATCCGCCTCGCGAAGGACCGCGAAGTGCCCGGACATCGTCGGCCACGACAGGTCGAACTGGGCGGCGAGCTCGCCAGCGGTCATGTCACGTTCGCGCAACAGGGCGAGGACGCGGCGACGGGTCGGATCGGCAAGGGCCCTGTAGACGCGGTTCATCCTGGCTGATTAGCCAATCTCCTAATTAGGTGATGGTCAAGATACACCGTCGGGTCTCGTCCCGCCGCGGACAGGCGCCAGGCACGTGCAAGGCTGCACATGACGCGGTCATCGCGACGATCGGCGCTTGCTAGACTCGGGCCCGCTCGACCATGACCCACCCGACGGGCGCGATCGACGCTCCCGCGCACGACACCAACCGAGGGAGGCGACCACGATGACCGATGACCGCGAGCGCTGGGCGCTCATCCTTGGAGCCTCCTCCGGGATGGGTGAGGCGACCGCCATCACCCTCGCCAAGGCCGGCTATCACATCTGCGGCATCCATCTCGACTTCCGGGCCGCGCTCGCCCACGTCGACGAGGTCAAGGCGGCCATCCAGGCCGAGGGT
>CAYNGM010000475.1:0-1789 GCA_964396565.1 uncultured Anaerolineaceae bacterium
TGGTCATCGACTCCATGCCGCCGGCGACGACGATCTGGGCGTCGCCGGATCGGATGCGCCGGTCGGCCTGGTAGATCGCGTCCATGCCCGACAGGCACACCTTGTTGACGGTCGTCGCCGGGACGGTCATCGGGATGCCGCCGTTCACCGCGGCTTGGCGGGCGGTGATCTGCCCGGCACCCGCCTGGAGCACGTGGCCCATGTAGACGTAGTCGACCTGGTCGCCGCTGATGCCGGCCCGCTCGAGCGCGGCCGCGATGGCCATCCCGCCGAGGTCGGTGGCCGAGAACGACGAGAGCGATCCCGACAGCTTGCCGATGGGGGTGCGGGCGCCGGCGAGGATGACGATGGGCGAGGACATGAGATGCTCCTAGTTGTGGGTCGACGCTGAGTCGGTGTCGGTTGGGTAGAAGCGTCGCTTCGCCCAGAGCGAGACGTAGACGAGGGCGACGAGTGCGGGGACCTCGATGAGGGGGCCGATGGTGCGGGCGACGTCGAGGGGGTTGTTGGTGATCTGGTCGCCTTGCAGGGCGAAGAGCACGACGATCGTGAACAACAACCCGTACAGGGCGATCGGGCCGATACGGGGGAGGAAGGTGTGCATCCAGACGGGCAGGTGCCGGTCCAGAGTCGACAGCTTCGCGGTGACCGCGTCGGGGTGGGCGGCGGTCACCGGCTCGCCGCCACGGGGACGGGCGTGACGGCTGCGAAGGTTGCCGTGAGCACCTCGGTGTCGAGGGTGTAGTCGACCCATCGACCACGGCGATGTGCCGTAACGAGCCCGGCGTCGCGCAACACCCCGAGGTGATGCGAGAGCAGGGGACCCGGCACATCGATGCGGTCTCGGAGCTCACACACGCATCGGGTGCCGGCGGCGAGCTCCTGGATCACGCGGAGCCTCGTGGGGTCGCCGACCGCTCGCAGCCGGGACACCGTCACTTCGATGGTGGTTGAACCGTTCACGCCCCGAGCCTGATGGCATCGGCCCCAACCGAGCCAGAGGCGAAGGTCCCGCCGCGGCGCCGCCCGGTTGCGGCGCTTCGCCTCTGGTCTGCGTCGGACGGCGCCTGTCGAGGTGAGGTCGCCCGGTGTCGATCTCGGTCATGGGGCGCTCCTCAGTGGCTTCGACGCTCGCGCAGGCTATCGTCATTCGACGATGAGCGATCTGGATGTACGGCAGGGGCGCAGCGGTACGGTCGCTGGCGTGAGCGCTGCTCGGCGGGCCTCGGATGCGGATGAGGACGCGTGCTGCGATCCGGTCGGCACGACGGGTCCCGTTGCGCAGCTCGACGACGAGCAGCTCGCGGCGATGACCAAAGCCCTCGGCCACCCGCTGCGCGTGCGCATCATCCGCCTCCTGGTGGAACGCCAGGCGTGCATGACCGGCGATCTCGTCGCCGAGCTGCCGGTCGCGCAGTCCACCGTTTCGGAGCACCTGCGGATCCTGCGCGAGGCCGGACTCGTGCAGGGCGAGATCGAGGGGCCCCGGACGTCCTACTGCGTCAGTCCCGACGGGCTCGCCGCGCTCAAGCACGCCATCGCCGGGCTCTGACCGACCAGCGGAGTTGTCCCGGGTGGCGCCCTCCCGCTAGGCTCATCGTCAATCGACGATTGCCGATAAGGCGAAGGGTTCTGGAGGTTCGTGATGACGACGCTCGAGGTGTTCGACCCCGCGATGTGTTGCTCAACGGGGGTGTGCGGTCCGAGCCCTGATCCGGTGCTGCCGGCGTTTGCCGCGGATCTGGACTGGATCGCCGAGCAAGGCGTCGACGTGCGGCGGTTCAACCTC
>CAYNGM010000476.1:0-1787 GCA_964396565.1 uncultured Anaerolineaceae bacterium
AGGGAGTACGCGACGCGCCGGGCGTGCAGCAGGTCATCGACCCCTTCGGCCCGGCCGTCGCATTCTTCGTCTCACCGGACAGCCGGACGGCCTTCGCCGAGGTGGTCTACGAGGTGAAGGCGCGAGAGGTCAGCGACTCGGAGATCGAGGCGCTGGTCGCGACCGGATCTCTGGCGGAGGAGGCCGACCTGACGATCGGATTCGGCGGAGAGGTGGTGGAGCAACTCGAGCCCGAGCAGTCCCGTCGGTCAGAGCTCATCGGCCTGAGCGTCGCCGTCATCGTCCTCCTCGCTGCCTTCGGCTCCGTCCTGGCCATGGCGGCCCCGCTGCTCAACGCCATCCTGGGAGTAGCTCTCGGTCTCGCCGCAATCCGACTCGTGGCCACGATCCTGGACATCTCCGAGGTCGCCCCCACGTTGGCGTCGATGATCGGGATCGCGGTCGGGATCGACTACGCGCTGTTCGTGGTCGCCCGCCACCGCCAACACCTCGCCGAGGGACATGACCTCGAGCGATCGATTGCCTTGGCCAACGCCACAGCCGGGCAGTCCGTCGTGTTCGCCGGCGCGACCGTGGTCATCGCCATCCTGGGCTTGGCCCTCATTGGCGTACCGCTCATCGCCACGATGGGGGTGGCGGTGTCCCTCACCGTGGCGGCAGCCGTGCTCCTGGCCGTTACCCTGCTGCCCGCCCTGCTCGGTCTCGTCGGCTCCCGCATCGACCGCTACCGAGTGCCCGGCATCCGTCTCCGCGTCGAGGTCGACGCGACGACGTCGAGCAGCCTCAGCGCGCGATGGGCCCGGCGCGTGAGCGCCCGTCCATGGTTGGCGCTGGGCGTCGCACTGCTAGTGCTCACCACATTGGCCCTCCCCGCCCTGTCCCTCGAGACCGGCTGGCCCGACGCCCGCAACCGGCCCGAGGGTACGCCGGCCCGAGTCGCCCATGACCTGCTGACGAACGGATTCGGGCCCGGGACCAACGGCCCGCTGCTGGTGGTGGCGGATCTCGACGGAGCCGAAAGCGACGCGGCCGAGCAGATCGCGGCCGCCCTGGCCGAGGTCGCCGGCGTCGCCCAAGTGACACCGGCCATCGTGAACGCGGCCGGCGACGCCGCCGTCCTACGGGCCGTGCCGACCACTGGACCCCAGGAGGCCGAAACCCGACAGCTGGTCGATGACCTCAGGGCACACACGATCCCGAACCTCCAAGAGGAAACCGGAGCAACCATCGAGATCACCGGGGCCACCGCCGCGTACATCGACCTCTCCGAGCGGATGGAATCCCGCCTTCCGCTGTTCATCAGCGCCGTCGTCCTTCTCTCCTTCATCCTCCTCACCATCGTCTTTCGGGCACCGGTCGTCGCCTTCAAGGCCGCCGCGATGAACCTCCTCGGCATCGGCGCCGCCTACGGCGTGGTCGTCGCCGTATTCCAATGGGGCTGGGGCTCGACCCTCGTCGGCATCGAGGAGCCCGTGCCGGTCATCGCCTTCCTGCCGATCATGATGTTCGCGATCTTGTTCGGCTTGTCGATGGACTACGAGGTGTTCATCCTCTCCCGTGTCCGAGAGGCCTGGGTGAAGACGGGTGACACGAAGTCATCGATCGTGCAGGGCATCGCCCAGAGCGCCCGGGTCATCACCGCCGCCGCCCTGATCATGGTCAGCGTGTTCGGAAGCTTCGTCCTCGGCGACTCGGTCGAGATCAAGATGTTCGGGGTCGGTCTGGCCAGCGCCGTACTCATCGACGCCACCATCATCCGACTCATCCTCGTCCCCGCAACGATGACC
>CAYNGM010000477.1:0-1786 GCA_964396565.1 uncultured Anaerolineaceae bacterium
GCCCCCAGCCCGAGCGGCGCGGCGGTGACCGCGGGAATGCCCATGCGATGACAGGCTGCGAACACGGCACGCCGGATGTCGAACGCGAAGAAGTCCAGCGCGTCTACATAGAGGTCGGCGCCGCGAAGGAAATCCTCGAGGTTGTCCCCGGAGACGCCCTCCGGGAACACGCGCAGTTCGCACTCCGGATTGATGTCCGCGGCCAGGTCCGCGAGGACCTCGACCTTGGGCCGGCCGAGCGACGACATGAACGCCCCCGCCTGGCGGTTGAAGTTCGCCAGGTCGAATGTGTCGAAGTCGGAAATCGAGAAGGACCCGATCCCGAGGCGGGCGAGCGCGAGCAGATGCCCTCCCCCGACGCCCCCCATGCCGGCGATCGCGATCCGCTTCCCCCGCAGGGCCATCTGTTCGGCCTGCGTGACCCAACCGAGGTTGCGCGAGAAAGCGGTTTCATATGCGAAGAGACCGCTCATCAATGAGTTCCTTCATCAGTATGGGCCCAAGAGCTATGATATCAACCCGAACCTGATACGCGCATGCACATGTGGCAAGCATCGACCGCAAGAGCCGGACAGCCGGCCCGTATCGCCGCTCGCAACCTGCTGCGGCATCACCGCAGGACCTTGCTCGCGCTGGCGATCATCTGCGGCGGGGTGGTGTCCTACCTGCTTGCAGGGGGCTTCATCAACTGGGTGCTGTGGGCGATGCGCGAGGCCGCCATCCAGTCCCAGCTCGGCCACGTGCAGATCACGCGTCCCGGCTACTTCCGCGAGGGCGTAAGCGACCCCTACAGTTTCCTGCTCGACAGGGATACATCGGTCGTCGCGTCCGCAGCGGGCTTCGAGGTGCGCACCATCGCACCGCGGCTCGCCTTCACCGGACTGTTGAGCAAGGACGAGACCACCATCTCCTTCATCGGCGAGGGCGTCGACCCGGAGGCGGAGGCGCCCCTGAGCTGGGCGATCACCGTCATGGAGGGCACCGACCTGCGTGCCGGCGGTCCCGACTCGGTGGTGCTCGGCGAAGGCCTCGCGGCAAACCTGGGGGTGCACCCCGGAGACCTTGTCGTCCTGCTGGGCAACACGCCGGGGGGGGGAGTCAACGCGGTCGAGCTGACCGTCTCCGGCACGTTCCAGACGACCTCGAAGGCCTACGACGACACCGCCCTGCGTGCACCGATCGAGGTCGCGCGCCGGCTGATGCGGGTCGATGGTGCGACGAGCTGGGTGGTGCTGCTCGGTGAAACCGGACAGACCGACGCCGCCGTGCAGGCGCTGAGAGGCAGGCTGCCCGCCGACCGGTTCGAGGTCACGCCTTGGATCGAGCTCGCGGACTTCTATACCAAGACGGTCGAACTCTTCGACACCCAGGTCAACGTGGTCCGCATCATGATCGCCCTCATCGTGGTGCTGAGCATCTCCAATACGCTGTCCATGGCCGTCATCGAACGCACGACCGAAATCGGCACCTCGATGGCCCTGGGCGTCCGGCGGCGCGGCATCCTCGCACTGTTCATCTGGGAGGGGGCCCTGCTCGGACTGACTGCGGGAGTACTGGGCGTGGCCCTCGCACTGGCACTCGGCCAATTGATCTCGGCGATCGGCATCCCGATGCCGCCGCCGCCGGGGATGTCGCGCGGCTACGTCGCTGAGATCGCGATCTCCCCCGCGCTCGCCGTCGACGGCTTCCTGCTCGCCTTCATCACCACCCAACTCGCCGGGCTTCCCTCGGCGTGGAGGGCATCGCGCATGAACATCGTCGACGCGCTGCGTCATCAGGCCTGAGA
>CAYNGM010000478.1:0-1780 GCA_964396565.1 uncultured Anaerolineaceae bacterium
CTTGTCGCCCTTGGGGTGGTGGCCTGCCACGACCCGGGAGGGGTGATCCCCGATCCGGCCTCGCGGTTCTCGTTGCCTGCCTATGCCCGACTCGCCGATCGGGGGCGGCTGCCCCTCCGTGTCCATGCCTGCATCCGCGATGATGCCCTCGCGAACGCGCTGGAACGCGGTCTCCGGTCGGGGGCCGTCCTTGGCGATGACCCGGGCGGACGGGCCTTCATCGGCTGGCAGAAATGCTTCGCCGATGGCTCGCTCGGCTCGCGCACGGCCGCGTTGCTCGAGGACATCGAACCGGAGGACGACCGTCCCATATCCGAAGGCCTTCGTCGTGGCGTCTGGATGACTTCCCCCGAGGAACTTGCCGTGCTTGTCGCGCGGGCCTCCGCGAGTGGGATCGTGACCCAGATCCACGCGATCGGTGACGCTGCCGTCCGTGTCGCTCTCGATGTGCTGACACCGGCGGCCCGGCGAGGACCGCTTATGCCCAGGGTCGAGCATGTCCAGATGCTCCATCCGGACGACCGCGCGAGGTTCGCGGCGGCAGGCATCGCCGCGTCGGTACAGCCCGTCCATCTTGGTACCGATGCGGCGCAGGCGCGGACCCTGTGGGGCGGTCGATCGGAGGTCGAGGGCTACACGTGGGGCAGCCTTGCCGCGACGGGTGCGGTCATGGCGTTCGGGACGGATGCGCCGGTCGAATCGTTCGATCCGTGGCCGGGCATCGCTCTCGCGGTGCGACGCGAGGATCCGCGCTGGCCGAGCGGGACCGGGCCGTTCGCTCCCGAGGAATCGATCACGCTCGAACGTGCCCTGCGGGCAGCGTGTGTGGACCCGGCACGTTCAGCCGGCGAGGATGACCGCGGACGCCTGACCGTTGGTCAGCGGGCGGATGTCGTCGTGGTGCCGGCCTCGGTCATCGATGACCCCGTCACGCCAGGCGGACCGTTGGCGACCGCTCGTCCCGAGCTTGTCCTCATCGATGGCGAGGTAGTGGTCGAACGCTAGGCCGGCTGGCGTCGGTGGCCCATGCGCACGAGGATCGCGCGCTGGAGCCAGGCACAGGCGAATGCCGTGGCGACAGCCACGACGATGTCGAACGGGAGCGCCACCTCGAAGCCGAACAGGATGACCGTCGGCCCGACATCCATCCCCAGCCGATGACCGACCAGGTACAGCGCACTGAACGCCGCGAGACTCGGCAGCACGACGGTCGCCAGCCTGCGTGGTCCGAGCGTGAATGCGGCCAGAATGCCGGCCGCGATCGACAGGCCCACGAACGTGGCGATGAGGGCGTACATGGTCATGGTCGTTTCGTGGGCTCCTGTGTCGCGTTGGAGTGAAGACGATCTCGCTGTCGACGCGCCTCGTAGAGGAGCACCGCCGCGCTGACCGACACGTTGAGGCTGTCGGCGATGCCGCGCATCGGGAGATGTACGGGAATCATGTCATGGCCACGCCACGCGTCGCTCAGGCCGTGATCTTCAGCACCCAGGACAAGGGCCGTGCCGCCGGTCAGATCCGCCTGGTCGTAGGCGAGGGCGCCCTCGACGCGGGCTGGATGGATCCGCAGGTCGTGCTCCCGAAGCCAGCTGATGACGTCGTCGTTGGGAGCTGAGGCGAGCGGCAGGGCGAAGCAGGTCCCGGCACTCGCCCTGATGACATTGGGATGCATGAGGTCCGTGCGCGGAGACGCCGCGATCACCGCATCCGCGCCGGCCCCGTCCGCGCTGCGCAGCACGGCGCCCAGATTGCCGGGCTTCTCGACCCCTTCGAGCACGAT
>CAYNGM010000479.1:0-1780 GCA_964396565.1 uncultured Anaerolineaceae bacterium
TTCCGGACGTCAGCGCGGTCGAGACGGACGCATGGGTGGTCTATCCGTTCAAGGCCGGTAGATAGACCGACGTGGCCGGCGCAGATCACGTCGGCGAGACCAGCACAGGTCGTACCGCCAACACCATGCGGCGAGAGACACCACCGAACCGGCCCCGGGCCGGGACCTGCAGGGAGACGAGTCGATGACACGAGCGCTGTTGCTTGTCGGTACCCCGAAGGGGGCGTTCATCCTCGAGAGCGACGCGTCACGGACCGACTGGTCCATCCGGGGCCCCCTCTGCGAGGGCTGGCCGATCCACGACGTTGTCTACGACGCGCGCAGCGGAGCGATCCTTGCCGCGGGTGGCTCGCCCTGGTATGGACCGGCCGTCTGGCGCAGCGAAGACCTTGGAGCGACCTGGACCCACTCATCTGCCGGTCTCACCTATGGCGACGACGCAGCCGACCCCATGAAGACCGTGTGGAGCCTTGCCGTAGGTCCGGACGGAGCGATCCTCGCCGGGGTCGAGCCTGCGGGCCTGTTCAGGAGTGACGATGACGGGGCGAGCTGGACCCACGTCCAGGGCCTGACCGAGCACCCGACCAGACCCACCTGGCAGCCCGGAAATGGCGGCCTGATCCTGCACACCATCGTCCCCCACCCGACGGACATCGACCGGACCTGGATCGGGATATCCGCCGTCGGTGTGTTCGAGACCCGCGACCGGGGCGCGAGTTGGGAGCCGCGTAACAAGGGTGTCCGCGCTGACTACGACCCGGCGATCTATCCGGAAACCGGGCAGTGCGTCCACAAGTTCGCCCCGGCAGCCGGGGAGCCGGAGACGCTCTATCAGCAGAATCACTGCGGGATGTACAGATCGATCGACGGCGGGCTGTCCTGGACCGACCTCAGCGGCAACGGGCTACCGAGCCAGTTCGGCTTCCCGCTGGTCGCCCATCCACGCGACCCTGCAACGTTCTGGCTCATCCCGCTCAATGGCGACCAGGCCGGGCGCTTCGTCCCCGATGGCTCGGCGGCGGTATGGCGGACACATGATCGCGGCGACACCTGGATCCGTGCCTCGGACGGCCTGCCCCAGTCGTCGGCCTGGCTGAGCGTCCTGCGCGAGGCGATGGCCAGGGACACGCTGGACCCGGTCGGAGTGAGCTTCGGGACGAAATCGGGCCAGCTCTGGCACAGCTCGGATGAAGGCGTATCGTGGCGACGGATCACGACCGACCTGCCGGAGATCTGGGCGGTCGAGGCGGTGGTCCTCGACTGACGAAGGCCATGGCGACCGTCCTGCTCCCGCGTTCGTTGCTGGCGCTGTTTCCGGGTGTCGAACGTCGACAGTCGGTCACGGCCGGCGACGTCCTCGGCGCCCTGACCGAACTTGACGGGCGCATCCCGGGGCTGCGCGACCGACTTGTCCAGGAGGGGCCGTCACTTCGGCCACACATCAACGTGTTCGTCGCTGGACGCGCGGCGGAGCTCGATACGGTGGTGGCCAGCGACGACGTGGTCCATGTGATCCCGGCCGTGTCGGGCGGCTGATCCCGGCCGTGTCGGGCGGCTTGCCGCGGCGGTGCCCGGCGGCCGATCCCGGCGTCATCTGACCGTCCGAGGAACCTAGCGTTCGAAGGCGGCCAGCGGATCGAAGGTCTCCGTTCGCTCAGCGACGGCGTCACCGCCGAGGGCACGCGGTGCAGGTCGTCCGCGATCCACGGTCCGTGGAGCATCGCCCACGACCGCGCGCCAGCCAAGATCGGCGAGACGATCCAGGGTCACCTGGGCGGCT
>CAYNGM010000480.1:0-1779 GCA_964396565.1 uncultured Anaerolineaceae bacterium
GCGTCGGCCATGCCGAGCGAGGGCGTGATCTCGACCGCGCCGCCCGTGCGCTCGCGTCGGTCGGGTTCGCTCGTGTTCGTCACCTGGGTCACGGGTCGCACCACGCCTTCCATACCGTGGACCGTGCCACGGGCGCGTGGGCGAAGATCGACGTTGTCACCCGGATCGACCTTGGGGCGCATCAGGAGGTGCCTACGAGACTCGCAGCCGGCTTTCTCGCCCGACGCCTCCTGGGCGCATCCGGACGGGGGTCCGGAGAGGCGACGCTCGCCCCGGATGACGCGTTCTGGGCGCTTCTGCTCCACGAACTGCGGGATCGTCCTGCGCCAGCGATCCGACGCCCGGACGACCTGGCCGCGGCCGCCCGTCAGGCACACGCGGATGCTCGGGTCGCCCACGAAGTTCGCCCCATCCTCCCGGCCGGGACCGAGCCGGCGACCGTGATCCAGATGTCCGCGGTCGGCGACCGAGACGGCCTCCTTCGGCTCGGTCGACGGATGCGATCGCGCCCGGGCGCACTCGTCCGCGTTCGCCGACTGGTCGCGCGGGGGCTTCGCGTGCTCGATCGTTGCGACCCGCCGTTCGTCCGTCGCGGTCTGTCGATAGGGTTGATCGGCCCGGGCGGGACCGGGAGCTCGAGCATCGCGCGGGCGATCGCAGATCGGGCCGCCGCCCCGCTCCCCGTCCAGGTGGTGGCATCGATCGGAATGTGGCGCGGCTGGCTCGTCGGGCGCGTCGGCGTCGCGCGCGGCCGGCTCGTCATCTTCGACCTGGAGCGGTCCGGTCCGGATTCGCCGGACGACCTTCGTCCCACGACCGATCGCGTTCCGCCCACAGGGCGGAGGTTTCGAGCCCTGCCCGGACCGGATCTGGTGGTGGTCCTCGACGACCCGGGCCGGCCGATAGATGCCCTGGCTCGCGACGTCATGGTGCTGGCATGGGACCGGCTCGCGGCTCGCACCGGGCGACGGTGACCATGCGCACCGCGGGGTCGCGGTACCTTGCCCCGGCCGAGGCGTCGGCGCAGAACGGGGGGCTTTGACATCGACGACCAGATCGCCGCGACGGAGAGTGACCCGGATACGGGTGCGGATGTCACCGGGGCCAAGGGACAGATCCGCGGGTCCAGCCTGCTACTGGTCGGTCGGTTCGTCTCGATCGGGCTGAACTTCCTCACCCAGGTCATCCTGGTCAGGTCCCTCTCGCAGTCCGACTACGGCGCATTCGCCTACGTCCTCTCCCTGGTCAACCTGGGCGAGATGATCGTGATGTTCGGGCTCGACCGTGGTGTCGGACGGTTCCTCGCGATCTATGACGAGGAGGGCGACCAGGCACGTCTGTTCGGGACCCTGGCGATGGCCCTCGGGACGATCCTGTCGCTGGGCCTTGCCCTGATCCTGCTGGTGGTCGGGTTCCGGGAGGTGATCGGCGGGCTGATCATCGACGACCCGGTAGCGCTCAGTCTGCTGGTCATCCTCATCCTGCTGTCGCCGATCCAGGCTCTCGACCAGTTGTTCGGGAGTGTTCTGGCGGTCTTCGCCAGCGCCCGTTCCATCTTCTTCCGCAAGTACGTACTTGCGCCGTTGCTGCGCCTGACAGTGGTCGGTCTGCTGGCCCTGGGGGACCGGAACGTCGAGTTCCTCGCGGTCGGGTATGTCGTCGCTGGAGTGCTGGGCGTCGCCGTCTATGCGGGGATCCTATGGCGCGTGATCGGCGATCGCGGCCTGCGCCCATACCTCCGACCCGGCCGGTTCATCATGCCTGTCCGGACCGTGCTGG
>CAYNGM010000481.1:0-1778 GCA_964396565.1 uncultured Anaerolineaceae bacterium
GCACCCTTGCCGGTCCCGACCATGATGG
This sequence comes from uncultured Anaerolineaceae bacterium, assembly GCA_964396565.1. Classification (GTDB taxonomy): domain Bacteria; phylum Chloroflexota; class Limnocylindria; order Limnocylindrales; family CSP1-4; genus SPCO01. The sequence continues at coordinate 29 of CAYNGM010000481.1, forward strand.
CGGTCGGTGTCGCCAGCCCCATCGCGCACGGACAGGCGATGACCACGACGCCGATGAAGGCGGTCAGCGACAGGGTGATGCGCGGCTCCGGCCCGAACATGAACCAGACGAGGAAGGTAGCCGCAGCGACGACGAGGACCGCCGGCACGAACCATTCCGCCACACGGTCGGCGACGGCCTGGATCGGCGCCTTCGAGCCCTGGGCGCGCTCCACCAGCGCCACGATATTGGCGAGCGCAGTGTCCTTGCCGACCTTGGTCGCGCGCATCACGAACGACCCCGAGGTGTTGAGCGTGGCACCGATGACATCGTCGCCCGGTCCCTTGGAGACCGGCATCGGCTCGCCTGTGAGCATCGACTCATCGACCGCCGATCCACCCTCGACGAGGATCCCGTCCACCGGGACCTTCTCACCGGGACGCACCCGCAGCAGGTCGCCAGCCACGACCGCGCTCAACTCGACCTCGACCTCCTGGCCGTCGCGGATGACCCGCGCCGCCTTGGCCTGAAGGCCGATCAGGCGACGGATGGCCCCCGTGGTCCGGCCCTTCGCGCGGGCCTCCAGCCAGCGGCCCAGCAGCACCAGGCCGATGATGATCGCCGACGAGTCGAAGTAGGTCTCGGCATGCAGGCCCGCCGAGTGGACGATCTCGGGGAACATCGTGACGAACACGCTGTACGCCCAGGCGGCACTCGTCCCGACGGCGACCAGAGTGTCCATGGTCGCGCCACCGTGGCGACCAGCCTTCCAGGCGGCGCTGTAGAACAGCCCGCCGGCCCAGAACTGGATGAACGTCGCCGGCCACAGGATCAGCTTGTTGATGGTCTCCATGGCCACCACCGTCTGCGGCCAGAACATGAGGACCATGAAGACAGCTGCCCCGGCGATGGACACGGCCGACTTGACCAGCAACGCACGCTGGGCACGCTCCCGCTCTGCCTCCTCGGCAAGGTCCTCGGCAAGGATATCGGTCGTAGTCGCGACGGGCTCGTCGGCACGGACGTCGTAGCCCGCCGCCTCGATCGCCCCGACGAGCTCCGGACGGCCCACGACCGCGGGGTCGAAGGCGACGGTCGCGCGCTCGGTCGCGAGGTTGACCGATGCCTCGGCCACACCGGGCGTCTTGCGCAGGAAGCGCTCGATGCGGTTCACGCACGACGCACAGGTCATGCCCTCGACGGTGAGGACGATCTCGATCTGGGGGACCGCGCCTGGTTCGGCGTGGTCGAGCTGGGTAGCCATGGGTCAGCGCAGGTTCAGGTCGCAGGGACTCTCGTCACATGGACGGGATGTAGGCCGGATCGAGGAAGCGCTCAGGGTCATCACCGAACTCGAGCTTGCAGCCCTTGCCGCAGAAGCCGTACTCGACACCGGCATGCTCGGCGACCAGACCGGTCGTCCGTGCGGCGGCGATGTCAACGGTCATCCCGCAGACCGGGTCGATGACGGTCTCGGCGGCTTCGACACTGGCCCCGCCATGCTTCGACAGACGCCAGGCAGCCTGGATGGGCTGGCCCCACGGGGTATCGACCTGCTCGACACGCAGTTCGCCCTTGCGATCGGCCAGGGTCCCCTCGGCGTCGGGACCGACGGCGAACCTGTTGCCGCAGCAGCAGCCCTCGCTGACCGGGGCGGCGTCACGGGTGTACTCGACACCTGGGTGGCAGCCACAGGGGCAGGTATAGCTTGCGCGTACGGCCGAATCGCCGACCGGCAGGATCTGGAGCTCGAGTGTCACGTTTCCCTCCT
>CAYNGM010000482.1:0-1775 GCA_964396565.1 uncultured Anaerolineaceae bacterium
CGACGACACATCGCCGGCGACTGCGATGGCCCGACCACCAGCGTCGACGATCGACCCGACGGTCGCTTCGGCGGCCGCCTCGTCACGGTGGAAGTTGACCACGACCGCCGCCCCGGCTCGCCCGAGCGCCAGGCTGATCGCGTGACCGATCCCGCTGTCGCCCCCCGTCACGATGGCGGTCTTGCCCGAGAGGCTTGCGCTCGGATCAGCCACGCGTACGGCGCGGGGACGAGGTGACGGCCAGCGTCGCGAGACTTGACGTGGTGGACACGGCCGCGGCTGAGATGGACGTGGTTGCATCGCTCGAGGCATCGTATGGCCACGCCTCGGGTTCGGCAGCGAGACGGTCGATCAGGTCGTCGAGCGTCGCGCCGACGACTACCTCGACCATCTCGCGTGGCGGGCTCGACCGGCTCACCCAGCGATGCTCGTGCATGTCGGATCCGACCGGGTCGAGGGCATCCTCGACTACGTCCCGGATCGCATCTGCCAGTCGATCGTGCGCATAGACGCTGCGCATCGCGTGCTCGAGGGCGCGACGACGATCTTCCCTGACGGTCACAGCAACCTCGGACATCCCGTAACCCGGCGTCCTCGCCGGTGCAGCCGAGTCATCCACTCGTCCAGGCATCATGGCCTCCCCGATCTCGCGGATCCTGCCTTTGATCGAGGCGCGATGCGATGGTCCATGCGGCCCTGGCTGCCGACGTGGCGATGCGGTGGTGCATCGATCCGATCGTGGAGCTCGATGACAGGCCAAGTATCAACCCGAAGGCGTCGGACGCGCAATCGAGGGGTCGGCGCCGACAGCGGCAGCGCCGGCTCTCGGGAGTGCGGCCAGGACGTCTTTTGTGCCGGGGTCGTCGAGGAGCGCCGATGGATCCGTCGCGTCGAGCCACCTGATGGCCGGTTCCGAACGGAACCACGTCGCCTGGCGCTTCGCGAAGGACCTGTTCCGCTGCGCGTCGAGGGCGACCGCGGCATCGAGCTGCAGGCGACCGTCAAGGACTTCCCATGCCTCGCGGTAGCCGATCGCCGAGAACGCTCGAAGGTTCGGGTCGTACCGATCTCGAAGGGCGGCGGCCTCATCGATGAGGCCACCCTCGAACTGAGCCCGGGCACGCCAGCTGATCCAGCGATCGTGGACAGCCGACTCCACCCGAAGGCCCAGCCAGGTCAGCCAGCCCGGGTATCCGCGCATGGCCGGCCGAGGTCGGTCACCGGCAAGCTCGGCGATCTCAAGGGCGCGTACCACTCGCCGCGGGTTCTGTCGGTCGATGGTCGCGGCCAGCCTCGGGGCGAGCCGAGCGAGACGCTCGACGAGTGCGGTCAGGCCATCACGTTCAAGGTCGGCTTCGAGACCGGCACGGAGGTCGGGATCGGACGGCAGTGCCTGAGTATCCAGGCCGCTCGCGACGGCCCGCAGATACAGGCCGGTCCCGCCGGCAAGGATCGCTACCCCATCCCGCGCCGCTATGGCGCCCAGCACCTCTCGCGCATGATGCGCGAAGTCGGTGACGCTGAATGGCATGTCGGGATCGACGAGGTCAAGTCCGTGATGAACGATCCGTGCACGTTCGACCGCACCCACCTTGGCGGTGCCGATGTCGAGGCCGCGATAGACCTGCCGTGAGTCCGCGGAGATCACCTCGGCCACCCGGCCGGTGGCATTGATGCGCTCGGCAAGCTCGATCGCAAACCGCGTCTTGCCGGTCGCGGTCGGACCGGCGATGACGATCAACGGGGGGGCCGCGCTCACCTCTGAGCCGTGATCA
>CAYNGM010000483.1:0-1773 GCA_964396565.1 uncultured Anaerolineaceae bacterium
GTATTGCAAAGGAATGTGAAAACCTACCAAGTGGTTCGGGATTGGACAACGGAGTACGTATTGATCTGGAACGGTCAAAACCCAACAAGATCGTATTTCATACAGAATTTCACCATCTTAATGAGAACGGGTATTATGACGGGTGGACAACTCACAGAATTGTAGTAACTCCTAATTTTGGTCGGTTTAACTTGAAAATAACGGGAAGGAACCGGAACCAGATCAAGGACTATTTGTACGATCTGTTCTATGATACATTCGAGTGCCGGACGAGTTAATACTGATCTGATTAAGATCAAGTTAATTAAGGCCGCAAAATTAATACCCGGACCTATTCACATGGGATTGGCAAAGTACAACTAATTTCTTTGACGCGGAAACGGGGGGAATGGACGAAATGTGTAGTCAAATAGCTACATAACGCCGCTCCTCGCCGCCGTCCGAAAGTCGCCCAACGGCTGTAAAAAACGTTCGTGCCATGCGATTATCTTAATCTTTAAAAATACCGTCCTATGAGCAAAACAGTTAATGAGTTAAAAAGGTTCGACATAACAGACGATCAAATACTGGACGTTCTCATCCTATTTGAAAGCCGACAAATGGACGCCGCGAAGCAACTAAGGGCGTTAATGTTCGATAAGTGGAATATTAGCACATTGCACGCTCATACTATCATTGTAGAACTTAAAAAAGAATTGAAACTATGACCCATAAGTTTACCTCAGGCCGGGTGCTTGTTATTGAACAAGAGAATGAAATGACTGACCATTTAGACCTATGAATTAATACGCTTTTGTGACTCTGACTATTAACTCCCTTTATCCGGCAAAATTCACCTAAAACCCATAAATTCAAATATATGAATTCAATAACTTTAACCAAAACAAATATGAAAGTATCGCAATTCCACGTCAAAAATCAGTTTATTATAACAACGGATGACGCTACATTTTTCCAGTCATACCAATCAATTATTGTCAAAAGGAAGGGTGGACAAATTACACTTGACCGGGACAAATGGGACTATTCCGAGACCACAGGAAAATACCGTAATCTGTTTTTGGGTGAAACGAAGGCTGAAACCGAGAAAAAGATCAAAGCCGGTATTTATGCCCTTGATGACCTGAATCCCTAAAAATACCCTTCCCTTACTCTACAATCGATTTTAGTACCTGAGTGGTGGTATACCATTAAAAACCCGTTTGCGTCGATCCTGGAGTATCTTAAGAGTATTAAAACGCATTTTTATACACCTTCTTTTCACCGGCCAATTTTGGCAATAAATCAACCCGAAATGAAAGCATATAACTGGGTATTAACTCTATATGGAAATAATAATACCATTCGTAAGCGGTTCTTAATTATGAACAGAACGGAACAGGCAGCCAATAACGAAGCAATGCGATATATTGAAAATTTTCGTATTACATTAGATTGGACGTTGACATTAGCCAGCAAAAAAGACTTAACCATTTCTGAGTTAAATTAAAACAACCCATGATATTTATTCTCATACTTCTAATTATATCCCTTATCTTTAAGCGATGAAAAAACTTTATTCCAATTCATTATACAATTTTGCATTTTTCGGCCACTGGCGGGAAAATTGCGAATCATTAGATGGTCATTTCGCATACATTACTGATCTCCAGGACTTTATATTTTATAAGACTGCCGATTACGGGGGTTTAACTTGGGTACGTCCTAAGTTTTCAGTACCGGAATTGTCCGATTCTCAGTACCGATACGTCCATGATGAAATCCTGGAAAATG
>CAYNGM010000484.1:0-1772 GCA_964396565.1 uncultured Anaerolineaceae bacterium
GAGATCCTCGATTCGCGCGGCAATCCGACCGTCGAGGTCGATGTCATCCTGGCCGACGGCTCGGTCGGTCGAGCGGCAGTCCCGAGTGGTGCCTCGACCGGTGCCCACGAGGCGGTCGAGCTGCGCGACGGGGACGGGGCACGTTACGGCGGCAAGGGTGTCCTGACCGCGGTGGCCAACGTGACCGACCGGATCGGTCCGGAGCTGCTTGGCCTCGACGCCTCGGACCAGGCGGGGATCGATGCCTTCCTCGTCGAACTCGACGGTACGCCGAACAAGGGCGCCCTGGGGGCGAACGCGATCCTCGGGGTGTCCCTTGCCTGTGCCCATGCGGCGGCCGCGTCCTACGACCTGCCGCTGTACCGCTATCTCGGTGGGGTGGGCGCCCGGACTCTGCCCGTTCCGATGTTCAACATCCTCAACGGCGGCAAGCACGCCCAGGACTCGACCGACTTCCAGGAGTTCATGGTCATGCCGGTCGGCGTCGCCACCTACTCGGAGGCGCTGCGCGCCGGCTCCGAGATCTTCTCGGCCCTGCGCTCGATCCTCCATGACGAGGGACACGCGACCGGCCAGGGGGATGAGGGTGGCTTCGCGCCCTCGCTGGCGTCCAATGTGGCCGCCGTGGAGGTGATCCTGCGCGCCATCGAGCGCGCCGGATATCGACCGGGCGAGGACGTCGCGATCGCCCTTGACCCGGCCACGACCGAGCTGGTCGAGGAGGGGAGTGGCCGCGCCGGCGCCGCGACGCGTTACGTCCTGGCCAAGGAGGGTCGAACGCTCGACTCCGGTGAGCTCGTGGAGCTGTGGGCCGACTGGGTCAGCAAGTACCCGATCGTGTCGATCGAGGATGGCTTGGCCGAGGACGACTGGGATGGCTGGACCGCCTTGCACTCTCGGCTGGGCGATCGGGTGCAGCTGGTGGGTGACGACCTGCTCGTGACCAACACGACGCGGATCGCGCGCGGCATCGAGCTCGACGCCGCGAACTCGGTGCTCGTAAAGCTCAACCAGATCGGGACGCTGACCGAGACGATCGAGGCGATCGAGCTCGCGCGTGGCGCCGGCTGGTCGGCCGTGGTGTCGCATCGCTCGGGCGAGACCGAGGACACCACCATCGCCGACCTCGTGGTCGCCATGGGGACGGGCCAGATCAAGACCGGGGCGCCGTCGCGTTCCGAGCGCGTGGCCAAGTACAACCGGCTGTTGCGCATCGAGGGCGAGCTGGGAGATGCGGCTCGCTATCCGGGCCGTTCGGCGCTGGCGGGAACGTGAGTCTCGTCGCCGGACGGATCGTGGACCGGGGAGCGGTTACCGCCGCCTACGTCGGCATCGGCATGGCCCTGACCATCGCGGTCAGCTTCCTGCTGATCATCCCGATCGAGCCCGTCGTGTGGCTGCTCGCCCTGCCGTCGGGCCTGCTCATCGGCTACTACGCGAACCAGCGTTCCAACCGGGTCCACGGGCCATGGGGTCGGATCCTGGTCAACGGGATCTTCGCCGCGCTGGTGACCGGGGTGACCGCGGCCATCCTGCTGCTGGGCGTCAAGGCCCTGTTCTTCGCCGCCGACGATGGCTACCGCGACGAGAGCGCCGGTGGCCGGATCACCTGTCAGACCGGCGCCGATTGCGTCTATCAGCGCTATCTGTTGATCGATGGGGGCGCGCGCGTCCCTGCCCTCGAGGCGGCCGGGGTGACCGATGTGGCCTCGTTCACATCGCTGTACTGGTCGTCGCAGTTCCAGACCGCCGGACTGCTGATCGCGATGACG
>CAYNGM010000485.1:0-1765 GCA_964396565.1 uncultured Anaerolineaceae bacterium
AGGCCCATGCCGCGGCGGTCGTCGGCGACACGGTCGGCGATCCGTTCAAGGACACAGCCGGCCCTTCGCTCCACGTCCTGGTCAAGCTCCTGGCCACGATCACGCTGGTCCTCGCCCCGCTGTTCATCCGCTAGCGGTCGCGCAGAGGTCTGCGATCGGCCTTCAGTCGCGACTGCCCAGCCAGTGGATCCGCTCCTCCAGGCGCTGATCATGGGCATCGTGCAGGGACTCACCGAGTTCCTGCCGGTGTCCTCGTCGGGGCACCTCCTGCTCGTCCCGGAGGTCCTTGGCTGGGACGATGCGTTCATCAACTCGCTGGCGTTCAGCGTCATGCTCCACCTCGGCACGATGGTCGCGCTGCTGGGCTACTTCCGGGCCGACTGGATCCGGATCGTGCCGGCCGGGTTCGCGACCATCCGCGATCGATCGTTCGCGAACGACCCCGATCGGCGGCTGGCGTGGCTGCTGGCCGCGGCGACGATCCCGGCTGCGATAGTCGGGTACCTGTTCAACGATGTCATCGAGACCACCATCCGCGAACCCTGGCTGGTCGTCGTCACGATGGTCATCGGAGCGGCCCTGCTGTGGGTCGCCGACCACCTCGGGCGCCAGGACAAGGAAGTCGCGGATGTGACCTTCCCGATCTCGGTCGGCCTGGGGCTCGCCCAGGCTCTCGCCCTCGGTCCGGGCATCAGCCGCTCGGGCATCTCGATCTCCGCCGCGCGTCTGGCTGGTCTCCGCCGCCCTGACGCCGCACGCTTCTCGTTCCTGATGGCGACACCCATCACCATCGGCGCCATCGTCTTCGAGGCGCGCAAGCTCGTGAGTGGAGAGTCTGGTGTGGCGCCAGAGCTTGCTCCGCTCGTCGTTGGCCTCGTCGCCTCGCTCGTATCGGGGCTCCTGGCGATCCATTTCATGCTGCGCTATCTGCGGACGCGCTCACTCGACATCTTCGTCTGGTATCGACTCGGTGTCGCCGCGGTCGTGGCGATCGTCCTCGCGACGCAGTAGGCCGGGAGCTGACACAGGGCGGTCATGGAAGTCATGAAGCAGCTTCGCCAGCGGGCCATCCGGGACCTGGTGGAGCAGCGCCCCATCCGGACCCAGCAGGAGCTGGCCGCCGCCCTGCGCGAGCGTGGCTTCCGGACGACGCAGGCGACGATCTCGCGTGATGTCGCCGAGCTCGGGTTGATCAAGGTCGTGCGCGACGGGACGAACGCCTACGCCCTCCCGCCGCGGCTCAAGGAGGCCGAGACCTCGGGGGAGGACCGTCTCCGCAAACTCCTGGCAGATCTCCCGCTCGAGATCCACGAGGCCGGGTTGCTGCTCGTCCTTCGCGCCCTGCCGGGTTCGGCGCACGCGATCGCTGCCGCCCTGGACCGGGCACGATGGCCCGAGGTCGCCGGTTCCATCGCCGGCGACGACACGGTCTTCGTAGCGCTGCCGGACCGTAGTTCATTGCAGCGCGTGAAGCGCCGGTTGCTCCACCTCGCCGGAGGCGGGTGACGCCGGCCCATCGCTTTGACACCCCGCGGGAGCGGCACTACCATTCGCGTCCGGTCGGAACTTCAGGCGCGCGGAGGACGCGAGATGCCTGGAGTTCTTTCCTTTATCCGCGTGACCGCCCAGCTCGGTCACCCCGATCGACCCAACGCATCGCGGGGGCCTACCGGTATGAACAACAAGCCCACATACCTCTCCAAGGAGGGCCTCGAGAAGCTCCGCGCGGAGCTCGACGAGATGGTCACGGTCAAGCGACCCGAGG
>CAYNGM010000486.1:0-1737 GCA_964396565.1 uncultured Anaerolineaceae bacterium
CCTGATCGGTGACGTGGCCTGGCTGCGCCTGGTTGATTCGCGGCTCAGGGACGACCTCGGCGAGACGCCGGACGCCCGCGACACGAACCTGCTCGAGCGCGCCCGGTCGGTCCGGGCCGAGGCCGATGCGACGTTCGGGCTCGCGGTCGTGACCCACGACACCGGCCCCGACACCGATGTCGGGGTGGCGATCGTCGGGGACGGACGCGAGCATGTCGCGCATCACACGGTGTTCCTTGGCGGCGTCAACGGCCGCCATCGGGCCGCCCTGTCGAGCGCCTCCGAGCTGCTGCGCTTCCTGCGCGCCGGTCTGGACCGGCCGAGCTAGCGGCGGTCCGCGGGTGGCCGTTCCACAGTGGATCCGCGCCTAGGAGATCGTGACCGTCGGCCTCGCCGCTGCCGTCGCCGCGCGAACGCTCATCCGTGCCGCGACCGTCTGGGCGATGGTCGTCAGGGCCCGTGCCGCCGGTCCGGGTTCACGCTGGGCGACCGCCGGAACGCCGACATCACCGCCCTGGCGAACCGTGATGTCGAGCGGGATCCCGCCCAGGTACTCGAGCCCGTGCTCGGTGGCGAAGCGCTCGCCCCCGCCGCGCCCGAAGATCTCGGTCAACTCGCCGCAGTGTGGGCAGGCGAACGCGGTCATGTTCTCGACGATGCCCAGGATCGGGACACTCATCCGCTTGAACATGGCGAGAGCCTTGGTCACGTCGGAGAGTGACACCTCCTGAGGCGTCGTGACCAGGACGGCACCACTGATCGGGACGGCCTGGGCCAGCGTCAGCTGGGCATCGGAGGTGCCGGGCGGCAGGTCGATCACCAGGTAGTCGAGCTCGCCCCAATCGACGTCGCGCAGGAACTGCTGGATCGCCCCACCGACCAGCGGCCCACGCCACACGATGGGCTGGCCCTCCGGCACGAAGAACTGGATCGAGATGGTCTTGACGCCGTGGCGCTCGAGTGGCGCGATCTTGTTGTTCGGCGTGGCCGACGGCTGCCCCTCGACCCCGAGCATCTGCGGGATGTTCGGTCCGGTGATGTCGCCGTCGAGCAGACCGACCGCTGCGCCCGCCTGGGCGAGCGCGACCGCCAGGTTGACGCTCACCGTGCTCTTGCCGACGCCACCCTTGCCCGAGGCCACGGCGATGATGTTCTTGACGCCGGGCACGAGCTGTTCCGCCTGGCGAGGCGTCGCCCGCCGGACCATGGCACCCCAGGTGATCGCCACCTCGGTCGCGCCGATGGCCGTCATGGCCGCCCGGGCATTCGTCTCGATCTCGTCCTTGAGCGGGCAGGCCGGCGTGGTCAGCTCGATGGTGAACCCGACCGACGTGCCATCGATCGCGATGTCCTTGACCATCTGGAGGGTGACGAGGTCCCGGCCGAGCTCGGGCTCCTGGACGTGGCTCAGGGCGTCCAGGATGGCGCCCTCGGTGATGGCGGTCATGCTCGTGATACGAACCTCGTTCTGACACAGGATGCGTCGATATCGTAACCGTGATCGCGCGAGGGCCTTCGGAACGGGTCGTCGAAGCTCCACGGGGGCCCGTCGACGGCGACGCCGACGATCTTCGAAAGGGCTGACAGCGTGCGGAAGCCTGCGCCTGACAGGAGCGATGAGTGCGAATCTCGCAGGCGACCATGCGTGAAGTCGCGAGGTACGCAATCTTGACTTCACATCGCCATGACCCATATCCTCGGCCGATCGACCCCGTGCGCATGGGTCGTGGCGGCCAT
>CAYNGM010000487.1:0-1732 GCA_964396565.1 uncultured Anaerolineaceae bacterium
CTGGCGAGTCGCAGGGTAGTGGCGAGTCGCAGGGTAGTGGCGAGTCGCAGGGTAGGGGCGTTCCGCCGTAGTGACGGCGCTCTGCCGTAGTGACGGCGCTCCGCCGTAGTAGGGTCGCTCCGCCGTAGGTACCACTCCCAGATCGGCGCGTGACGGCCTACAGTCCCGGGCGATGGGACCCGACAACCCCTGGTCGCCGCAGTGGCGGCCGGATCCAAGTGGCCGGCGCCTCGCGGCGATCCGGGCGGCCCGTCGTGGAGGCCTGCTGGCCGGTATCGCCTACCTGCCGGTCGGTGCTTCGGTGCTGGCCGTCGGCGAGCTTCCCGATGCCATCGCCCTCATCGCGCTCATGGTCGGGTTGCCGGGGGTCGTCCTGCTGGGTGCCGGACTCGCGCCGTCGGCTCTCGGCTCGCGACCAGAAGCGGTGATGACCGGGGTCGCGTTCGCCATCGGAGCTCCGGTCGCCGCAGTCATCTCGCTGGTGATAGGCGCACTGGTCCTGGGGACCTTCCTTCGCGGTGGCCCCGACCTTGCCGGCCCGATCCTGCGCGCCGGCGTCACCGCCGCACTCGGCGTGGCCCCACTCGTGGCGCTGGCCTCGACCGTCTGGGTCGTGGCAGTGCGGAGGTTGGCCCGCCCACCACTCTGATCGATGCGTGACGATCCGGGGACCATGGGGCTCGTCACGCCGCGACGTCGCGGGTCCTCGCCGCGTGACGATCCCGTGACCCTTGAGCTCGCCGCGTGCCGACGTCGCGACTCGCGTCAGTCGAGGACCATCACCTCGTCACCAAGGCTCACCCGTCCGGGCGAGACTACGTCCGCGAGGACCCCCATATCGGCGTGCTTGCCGTCGCGCAGCCCGCGGTAGGCGATGATCGTCCGCAATGTGTCCAGGTCACGCATCCCGGTGTCGGGATCCTGGGTGGTGATGGCGCACCGTGCGACCGGCTTGGTCACCGCGAGCACCGCGCCCCCGAGAGCGATCCGACGCCCGATCCACGTGTCCTCCTCGCGTGGGTCTGCGTCCTCGAGCTCGATCAGCATCCGGAAGCGTCGGGCGTCCACGGCCTCGACGCCGGCATGGTTCGCGAGTTCCCCGACGGTGCCGTCCGAGATGAGACTCGCCGGGTGGCCACGTCGCGTGCCACCCGGATGGTCGCAACGGACGAGCTCGACGACCCTCCCAGCGAACGCGCTGAGGGCGGCGCCCCACGGTCCCTCCACCACGTGACCGATGCCGGTCCGTCCGTAGATCGGCGTCTCGACCGCCTTGCCGAGCTTGACCTCATCGTCGATCACGGACCCGTCGGGGAAGGTGAGTCGCAGACGCATGCCATCGGGGTCCGCGTCGGCGGCTACCTGCACCAGCGGTCCGATGACGATCCGATCGATCAGCCGGTTGGCTGGATCGCGCAGGAAGAACCGGCGATCCTCGACGACGCCGGATCCCGTGAGATCGATGTATGTCGGGTGCTGGAGCCCCAGGCTTCGGACCGGGGCGATGGAGAACCGACTCGCTCGTGGCATCGCACGGATGCTAGCCGACCTAGCGGACGATGACGTCGCGGACCTCGATCACCGCACCCGGGTCGAGGCGTTTCACGTCGAACACGAGAAGGGCTTCGATGCGTTCGACGTCCTCACGCCAGCCATGCGCGTACGCGTTGTCGAATGGGCGCCCGTCCGACTCCAGCGACCGAAGCACCAGGCGTGGGCTCGCATCCGACGC
>CAYNGM010000488.1:0-1729 GCA_964396565.1 uncultured Anaerolineaceae bacterium
GGCGGGCCGATCGCCGCGACGCTCGGCGGCGCCGGTACGTTCCCGCCTGGCGGTCGGCCCCGGACCCTGTGGATCGGCTTGAGGACGGGCGCGACCGAACTGTCGGTCCTGGCGGGTCGGGTCGGCCGCGAGTTGGAGGCGGCCGGTTGGCCACGCGACGACCGTCCGTTCAGGGCACACCTGACCCTTGCCCGTTCGGATGGGATCGGCGTCGGGCCGCTCGTCGCTGATCGGCTGGCCGCGGCGATGGCGGAGCGGCGGATCCCCTGTCCGATCGATCGCATCGGGCTGTTCGAGAGCATCACCGGCAACGGCCCGGCGCGCTACGAGTCGTGGCTCGAATGTCCGCTCAGGGTTTGACCCGCAAGTCGCCACGGTTGCGCGTCCACGGTCGCGCGCGATAGGCTCGCGTCCGCCCCGGCGCGTGCCGGCTCGCTTGCATCCCCACCGGAGGTTCTCATGGCGCCCACGGATCCCCGCCAGACGAAGTTCGTTCTCGATGAGTCGCGGATCCCGCGCGCCTGGTACAACATCGCCGCCGACCTGCCGGTCCCACCGTCGCCCCCGCTTCACCCTGGTACCCACCAGCCGATCGGACCCGACGACCTCGCGCCGCTCTTCCCGATGGCCCTTATCGGCCAGGAGGTCAGCCAGGAGCGCGAGATCGAGATCCCCGAACCCGTCCGCGATGCATACCGCCTGTATCGGCCGAGCCCGCTCCATCGGGCTCATCGACTCGAGCAGGTCCTCGATACTCCCGCCCACATCTACTACAAGTACGAGGGTGTCAGCCCGGCCGGCAGCCATAAGCCGAACACGGCCATCGCCCAGGCCTTCTACAACAGGGAGGCAGGGGTCAAGCGGATCGCGACCGAGACCGGAGCGGGGCAGTGGGGGAGCGCGCTGTCGTTCGCCGGGGCGCTGTTCGGCCTCGAGGTCAAGGTCTACATGGTCCGGGCGAGCTACGACCAGAAGCCGTATCGCCGGATCCTGATGGAGACCTATGGCGCGTCGGTCGTGGCCAGCCCGTCGCCGACCACCAACTACGGGCGTGCCGCTCTGGCCGCCGATCCGGACAGCCCGGGCTCGCTCGGGATGGCCATCTCGGAGGCGGTCGAGGATGCCGCGACCCGCGACGACACCAAGTACGCCCTGGGCAGCGTCCTCAACCACGTCCTTCTGCACCAGACGGTCATCGGCCAGGAGGCGATCGAGCAGATGGGCATGGCCGGTGAGTCGCCGGACATCATCATCGGCTGCGCCGGTGGCGGCTCGAACTTCGCGGGTCTGACCTTCCCGTTCCTCGGTCGGAACTTCCGCGAGGGAGCGTCCCATCGCGTCATCGCGGTCGAGCCCGAGGCGGCGCCCAGCCTGACCCGGGGCGTCTACGCGTACGACTTCGGTGACACAGGCAAGATGGCGCCGCTGGTCAAGATGCACACGCTGGGCTCCGACTTCATCCCCGAGCCGATCCACGCCGGCGGCCTGCGCTACCACGGGATGGCTCCACTGGTGAGCCTGCTCAAGGACCACGGCGACATCGAAGCACGCAGCGTCCACCAGAGAACGAGCTTCGAGGCCGGTGTCCAGTTCGCCCGGGCCGAAGGGATCCTCCCGGCACCCGAGTCCACGCACGCGATCCGTGTGGCGATCGATGAAGCGCTCGCCGCGAAGGAGGCTGGTACATCGCCGGTCATCCTGTTCAACCTGAGCGGTCACGGCCACTTCG
>CAYNGM010000489.1:0-696 GCA_964396565.1 uncultured Anaerolineaceae bacterium
CGACCGCTCGGCTGGCGCCGACAGCCTCAGCGAACCGCTCCTCGAACTCGACCGTGCGCGGACCGCTGCCCCACCATCCGGAGCGCAGCGCCTCGGCGACGGCATCGATCTCGGCCTGGCTGACGGCCGGACGGTAGACAGGGATCACAGCGGCGATGGTACAGGGAGCGAGTCGTCGACTCGTGCGGGGGGTGGTCTGGGTCGGCGCTGCGACAGGCCAGGCTGGCGAGGCCGCTACCATCCGCGGCATGGTCAACGAGAGCCCGGTCCTGCTCGTCGGCGCCGCGTCGTTCGCGGAGGAAGTCACGGATCTGTGCCTTTCCATCGGCGTCGAGGTAGCGGGCTGGATCGAGGGGCTCGATCCGTCGGCCGCGAACCGGACCGCGGATCCGCCGATCATCTGGGTGGACGACGTGACCAGTTTCCGTCCGGACCTGCCGATCCTGCCCGCGATCGGGTCCGTCCGTCGGCGCGGCATCGTCGAGCGCCTTGTCGGCGAGGGACGACGGCTGACCACCTTCGTCCACCCGAGCGCCGTCGTCGCGCCATCGGCCGTGCTTGAGCCTGGCTGCGTGATCTTCCCGCTGGTGGTCATCGGCGCCCGGACGAGGATGGGCCGGTCAACCATCGTGAACCGGGGGTCGCTTGTTGGACATCACACCGCGATCGGCGCATTCGGGTTCCTTGGTCCTGGCT
>CAYNGM010000489.1:706-1722 GCA_964396565.1 uncultured Anaerolineaceae bacterium
GAATGTCGCCGGCAAGATCGTTCTGGGCGAGGAGGTCCACGTCGGGATCGGGGCGATCGTCCGGGACAGCGTGACGGTCGGCGATCGTGCAGTCATAGGCTCGGGAGCGGTCGTCGTTGGCGACGTCCCGCCCGACGTGACCGTGATCGGGATACCCGCCCGGCCCATGACCAAGCGCTGATCCAGGCGGATCCAGGGCAGGACCACCCGGAGCAGGCGAACCAGTGCCAGCTGCCGCTTCGCCATGCCGACCGGTACCTACGCCGCTGGTAGCCGGTACGGTTGGCGAAGGGCCCAACGGTGAGTGCGCGGGTGACCATGCAGGTCCATGAGCGCGCGCGCCGATCTTCGCGACCTGGATCCGTTCTCGGACCGAGGTCGGGACCCTTCCATGTCCCGGCCGTCCTTCCTGCGCCGCCTGATGCGCGCGCGCGGCGGTGAGGACGACTTCGACTCTCTCTCGGAGCCCCTCGACGCGACGCCGACGGTCTCGTCTGAAACGACCGCTGACCGGGGAGTGGGCCCAGCCGTGCCGGCGGACATGAGCGCCGAGGTGGTGGCCATCGAACCCGGTGCGCTCGAGGCGGAACTCGCGCTGCGTCTGGACGCCGTGCTGGGGATCGCCGAGCGACTGGCGGCATCCCATGACCGTGAGGACCTCTTCCACACCATCGCCGACGAGACGCGCCGGGCCCTCGGCGCCGACTACGTGACCATCCACGTCCTGCGTGATGACCAGCTCGTGGTCGCGGCTTGGGCCGGGCTTACGGCCATCGCCGCTCGCGAGCTGCCGGTCATCGACGCGGGTGAAGGTTGGGTCGGTGAACTGCTGCGGACCGGGCGTGCGACCGAAGTCGGGAGCGACCTTGTCGCTCCGCTCGTCCACCACGATCGGGTCATCGGGGCGCTGTCGGCCGTGACCTTCGAGCCACGCGCCTGGACGGACGGTGACGTGGCCTTTCTGACCACGCTCGCCACGCACGCCGGGATCGCCCTCACCAATGCCGAGCTGTTCG
>CAYNGM010000490.1:0-1718 GCA_964396565.1 uncultured Anaerolineaceae bacterium
GAACAGCTCCTCTGCCGGCCTGCCCAACTCCGCCCGGATGGTCTCGGCGGCCTCCTCCCATGAGAACGGCGCGGCATCGCTCTGGAGCTTCTCGAGCTCGGCCACGAGTGCCGGCGGGAGCGCCTCGCGCCGGCTGGCCAGCATCTGGCCGATCTTGACGTAGGTCGGACCCAGTTGCTGGAGCATGATCCGGACCCGCGCCTCGGGCGTCAGGTGGTCATCCGACACGCTCCGTCCCAGGATCCGCCGCTGGAAGGCGACCCGGAAGGTCGCGAGCGGGGTCCGCTCAAGGGCGATATCGAGGCCGTACCGGTAGATCGTGTCGTAGACCTGCTGGAGTCGGATGTTCTCGATGATTCGGTTGCGTCGTGGCGTCGGCAGTGCGTCCAGGATGCCCCAGATGGAGCGGCCGTGCCCCTGGTCGTCGATATCGGGCACGTTCAGCCCGACCAGGGCGTCCACCGCCGATGACGCGAACGTGAACATGGTCGCCATCACGAGGAACCAGATCAGCTTGGGGGCGGCGGCCACCGCCACCTCAGGCACGATCAGCGTCGCGATCCAGACGGTGATCGCATTGATCACGATCAGGGCGACGCCCATCGTGGACAGGACCCAGCGACCGGTCAGGGCCACGATCAGCGGACGCACGAATCGATTGATGATGCCGATCGACGCCCCGAGCAGGATGAAGCCGATCGGCCCGATGCCCGTCCCGGTGACGATCGGGGCACGTTCAAGGCCGAACGGGAACGGCTGGGGCACCTGGATGAGCGACATCAGGAGCAGGATCAGCGCGATGATCAGCGCATCCAGCACGGCCTCGACGATGAAGCGACGCACGGTCCAGTCTCCCTACAGCAGGCGCGAGATCCGGTCCATCGCCGCGTTCCACGCCCGCTCGCGTGGGTCGGACGGGACGGACGCCGGGGTCGACATCGCCGCCAGTTCATCAAAGACGTCCTGTTCCGTCCGCTCGGCGATGGTCGCATCGTCGAACAGGAGGTTCAGCTCGTCGTTGCGGAACAGCGACAGGTCATCCAGGTTGCAGCCGCCGACAAGGACCCGGTCATCGATCCGCAGCACCTTGGCATGGGCCATCTCCGGGTGCAGGACGATCTCCGCGCCGGCTGCCATCAGCCGTTCATAGTGATGGCGGAAGGCCGCCGCGGGGTAGGGCGGGGTCGGCTTGCCCGGCGCGATCAGCCGGACCCGGACCCCGCGTCGGGCGGCCGCGAGCAAGCGTTCCAGGATGGCCCGATTGCTGATGTAAGGGTTGACGATGTGGATCTGCTCATGCGCCTCATCGAGCGCGGTCTCGATGGCGTCGCTGATCGGGTGGTGGCCGGTCCCGGGCACGTTCCACAGGATGGTCGTCGGGACCCGGGTCGGTGCATCGTCGGGGATGGCTGCCGTCGAGGCCGGAAACCAGCGATCGAGGGTCGCCGGATCGATGGTGCCGCCCTGGTTGCGCCAGCTGGCGGCGAAGACCAGGGCGATCCCGGCGACGACCGGACCACTGACCCGGCACATGACGTCGTAGAAACGTTCGTCGTTGTAGTGGTCCTCGATCCCGCTCCCGCCGACGTAGGCGACCGTCCCATCCACTACCACCATCTTGCGGTGGTCGAAGTGCAGCGCGTCCTCGATTCGGAAGGCCGGACGCCTGGCGCCCAGCGGACCTTCACGCACGACGAACAGACCGTCATGGGCGACGA
>CAYNGM010000491.1:0-1718 GCA_964396565.1 uncultured Anaerolineaceae bacterium
GGATCCTGGGGGGGCAGATCCCGCTGTGAAATAACGATGCGACCGACGAAGTCGACGGCTACACTATCTGCCGAAACGTTTCGGCGCAAGCGCTATTTTCTACGTACTTGTCCGTATTCGGATCTGTATCCGCCGAACTGGCGATGGTTCGGCCGTGGCGGACGACCAGGAGGGTCATGTCGACCAGCAGCGCGGTGCCCAAGACGGCCGTCTCGATCGATGGCCAGCGGTCGGTCGATGATGACAGGGCAGACCGTGACCGAACCCTGCGGCGTGTCCTCCTGCGCGACGTCGCCGATGCCGCCGGCGTCTCCCTGGGCACCGCGTCGGACGCGCTCAACGGTCGAGGTCGTGTGGCGGCGGCGACGCGCGCGCGTGTCCAGGCTGCCGCCCATTCGATCGGCTATCGCCCGAACGCACTCGCTCGTGCGCTGCGTGTCGGTCATTCGCGGCTCGTCGGGCTGGCGGTCCGCCCTCTCAAGGACCACCCGATGACACTCGCCGGTCATCCCTACTTCGCGCCGCTCATCGCCGGCTGCGTCGCGGCCGCGATAGCTCGCAGATATGCCCTGGTCGTGCTTCCTGGAGACATCGACATGGCGGCCCTGCGCGACCTCCCCCTCGAGGCGGTCCTCATCGCCGACAGCGACATCGACGACCCGTTCGTCGATGCGGCCTTCGCGCTGGGTATCCCGGTCCTGACCGATGAACGGCCACACGACCCGCGCGCTCAGATGACCCTGGACATCGACGTCGACTCAGCGATGGCGGCCATCCTGGACCACCTGTGGGCGTGCGGCTCGCGCCGACCGGCCGTCCTCGGCGACGTGGCCGAGTACGGGTACATCATTCGGATGGGCGACCGATACGACGCGTGGTGCGCGGCACACGCGGTCGAGCCGATGATCGCCTCCGTCCCGACCGATACACCCGCGCGTCGAGCTGCCATCCGCTCGCTGATCGCCGACGGCTACGATGCCCTGGTCGGTCTCGATGACGCCGATGGGTGGCTCATGCTCGACGAGGCAGAGTCCCTTGGTCTGCACATCCCGGACGACTTGCGGATCGTCGTCGCAGCCCATGAGCCCCGTTACGCGACCGCACGGATCCCAGTCACCACTCTGGAACTTCACCCGCACGAACTCGGGACACGGGGCGTGGACCTGATCCTCGACGCGATCGAGGGTCGGCTCGCCGACGGACCACTCCACCTGTACGAGCCGTTCACACTGGCACCGCGCGCTTCGACCATCGGATAGCCACGGGCGGCCGCTCGCCCGCGTCCCGGCCACTCGCGTCCCGCCCGCGTCCAGCCCGCATTCCGCGGCCCGGAAGCAGCCCTCGACCCCGTCCCGCCATCCCCGATCCCATCCCCGCCCGCGTCCCCGGGCCCGGAAGTTGCGCCATAGTCCACCCAGACTCGACTGCAAGATCGCTCACGCCGAAGCTGGCCCAGACGCTCCCAACCAGGCCCCAGACGCCCGATCCGGGTCCACAACTTCCGCTCTAGTCGGCTTGTGACTAGCCCGGAACTTCCCCGGGTGGAGCGCCGGTGCGGACCTTGGGGATGAGTCTCAGTTGACTACGGCGCAACGCAGGCGCCCTCGAGTGGACCCGTGCGCGCCGTGCGCGCCGTACGCCCCGTACGGCACGCCCCGTACCGCACGCTCAGCGCCGCACCCCCCACGCCACACCCCCCACCCCTCCAACTATCCCCG
>CAYNGM010000492.1:0-1717 GCA_964396565.1 uncultured Anaerolineaceae bacterium
GCCAGGCCAGGACGAAGACGTCCCACTCGGGCAGTTCGTACAGCATCGCCGGACCCACTCCGGCCGTTGCTGCGGCGCGCGTGTTGAAGCGCTCGTTGGCACGATCGACGGCGAGCAGGTCCGTCGCGGCGCCCGGGATGCGCACGAAGTGACCGACCCCGTCCACGTCCACTCGCCAGTTGCGGTTGGTCAGCCCGGACGTGATCGGCGTCGCCTCGAGCTGGCGTCCGGTCCAGTCCGGGATGGCCGCTATGACCTGCTCGATGCTCGGCGGCATGCTTCCTCCCTCGCCAAGAGAGTAGCCGGTCGCTCAGTGACAGTGGGCGAAGCCGGCGTCGGCGAAATCGTGGTCGGCGGCGTGGAAGCGCCATTCGTACGAGCCGTCGTGGAGCGTCAGGGCGAGCACGCCGAACGCGACGTTGGCGCGCAACTCGCTGTTGGGCTCCGGATCGTCGAAACCACGCAGCTCGCCCCCGCCCGTCCCGACCACGAACTGGCGGATGCCTCGTTCCCGGTCCTCGTTCCCTTCCGGGTCCTGCGGGGCGAAGCGTTCGTAGTCGTGCTCGTGACCATTGAGGATCACGTCCGTCCCCGCGCGATACAGCGGCTGCCAGAAGGCATCCATCGCTCGGTCGTTCCCGTGCTCGTCCCCGGAGCTGAACCGGGGATGGTGGAACATCGCGACGGTGCAGCGGGCCGGGTTGGTGGCGAGCTCGTCGGCCAGCCAGCGCCCCTGCGGGGAGTCCGGATCGCAGCCATCGACTTGCGCGCAGTCCGAGTCGAGGACGATGACCCGCCACTTGCCGAGCCAGTACGCGTACCAGGTCGAGCCGTCAGGAGGAAGCTGTTTGCCGAAGTAGGTCCGGAATGCCTTGATGCCGCCGTCCTTCCAGTCGTGGTTGCCGGCCACCGGTCGGATCCGATCCAGGTGCCGACCCCACGACGGACCGAAGCAGTCGCGCAGGGTTTCCTCCGATGCCGCCGGATAGACGTTGTCGCCGAGGGTGAAAACGGTCCCCTCGATGTCGTCGAGCAGGTCGGCCGTGGCTTCATCACCTTCGCCGTCGCATCGAGCGATATCGCCCGCGCCGACGAGGACGGGGTCGGCTCTGGTGGGGGTCGGGGTGGACAACGGCGATGACGATGACGTCACATCCGACGCACGCGCACTCGAGGATGGCGCAACGGAAGCGGCGATCGACGACGATGCGACCGCGTCCGGCGTCGGCGAAGGCGAACCCTCTGCCGTGGCCCCTGACCGCCGCTCGATGAACATCGCGAGACCGAGGAGCAGCAGCAACGTAGCCGCGAAGACGACTGCGCTCAGCGCGACCTGACGTCCGATGCTTGACCGGGGCTCCCCAGGTGGACCGGGTGGACCTGTGTGATGATCCTCGAGTGGCTCGCTCATACCTTGAACAGGCTACGCGAACCAGGTGGCCGAATTCCGACGTGATCAACGCGATGAGCAGGTTTGATTTGCCGGTGCCGGCGGGGCCGACGAGGCACACGTTCTCGGCTGCCTGGATCCACTCGAGGCTGGCCAGGTAGTCGAACGTCGCCTGGGGCACCGACGATGCGGCGACCCGGAGACGCGCCCGAGCGTTGGCCGCGTCCCGCGCCGCGATCTCGGCCTCGATTGCAGGCACGACCCACATCGCGCTAGGGCGTTCGTACGACGTGTGCGGGGGACGGAACCAGTCCGCCCTCCATTGGG
>CAYNGM010000493.1:0-1713 GCA_964396565.1 uncultured Anaerolineaceae bacterium
CTGACCACGCTCGCCACGCACGCCGGGATCGCCCTCACCAATGCCGAGCTGTTCGCCCGCACGGAAGCCCGTGCAGCACAGCTGGTCGCGCTCCAGGCGGCCTCAGGTCGGATGAACAGGGCCACCTCGATGAGCGAAGTCGGTCGGACCGTGGTCGAGGAGACGCGTCGGATCATCGACTACCACAACGCCCGCGTGTACCTCATCGAGCCGCCTGATCACGTCGTGCCGATCGCCTTCGAGGGTCGCGTCGGTGCGTATGAGCATGTCGATCTCGAGCTGCTGCGCTGTCGTTTCGGAGAGGGGTTCACCGGCTGGGTCGCCCAGCATGGCGAGCCGCTGCTGATCAACGATGCCAACGCCGATGGACGCGGCGCGACGATCGTCGGAACCGACGACGTCGACGAATCGATGCTCGTGGTCCCGATGCGCTACGACGGCGTCACGGTCGGCGTGATCACGCTTTCAAAGCTCGGGCTCGACGGCTTCGACACCGACGACCTGCGCGTCCTGACCATCCTTGCCGACCAGGCCGCGACTGCGGTCGAGTCCGCCCGACTGCTGACCCGGACCCAGGACCTCGCCCGCGAGCTCCGGCGCCTGCTCGACATGAGCGGCGAGCTGTCGGCGAGCCTTGACCCGCGTCAGGTGGCCGATCTCATGGCACGCCACCTGGCCAACGCCATGTCGGTGTCCGAGTGCGCCATCAGCTACTGGGATCGGGGGTCAGGGCGGGTCGAGTCGCTCGGCTACTTCCCGTCAGCCCGACTTCGGGACGTGGAGCCGTACTACGACGTGGCGGGCTTCCCCGAGACCCTCCGGGTGCTCGAGACCCAGGAGTCGGTGATCATCGATGCCGAGGATCCGGCCGCCGACCGGGCGGAGGTCGACCTGCTGCGCCAGGACGGGGACCGCATGCTGCTGATGATCCCGCTGGTGGCAAAGGGCCAGTCGATCGGTCTCGTGGAGCTCCTGTCGCAGACCCCCGTCGTGTTCTCGGCAGAGCGACTCGAGCTGGCGCGGACGATGGCCAACGAGGCCGCGATGGCGCTTGAGAATGCGCGTCTCTACGAGGATGCGCGCAAGCTCGCCGACCGCGACCCACTGACCGGCTTCTACAACCACCGCTACCTGCATGAGCGACTCGGCGAGGAGGTCGTGCGTGCCCAGCGCGCCCGTCAACCGGTCAGCGTGCTGATGATCGACCTCGACGACTTCAAGCTCGTCAACGACACCTTCGGGCATCTGTTCGGCGACCGCGTGCTTACGTTCACAGCCGAGCTGATCCGATCGACCCTGCGCGGCAGCGACATCGCGGCCCGCTATGGCGGTGACGAGTTCGCGGTGATCCTGCCCGACACGGACGCCGGCGATGCACGCCGGACTGCCGACCGGATCGTGGAGGCGTTCCGGGACCGCCCGTTCATCGGGGAGCAGCGTGGTCCGGTGCCGCTGGCAGCGTCCATCGGGCTCGCGACAGTCCCGAGCGACGGGCGGTTCGCCACGGACCTGATCGCCGCCGCCGACGCGGCTCTGTACGCGGTCAAACGTACCGGTGGACACGCCGCGGGTTCGGCTCGGGACGGCGCCGCGGCCTGAGGCGCGGGCGACGTCCGGCGCCCGCTGATCGGCACCCCCCAGTACCAAAGTACCCTTGGCGCCCCACCCATCCGTACCGCCGCTGGTGGTGGACGCGACGCCCCCGGACCGCCA
>CAYNGM010000494.1:0-1709 GCA_964396565.1 uncultured Anaerolineaceae bacterium
CGATCCGGCCCCGGCACCCTCCTCATCCTGGATCCGGGCACGCAGATCCAGGATGTTCGCCTTGAGCGCCTCCTGCTGTGACTGCAGCTTCGTCGCCGTCTCGACCAGCGGTCGGCGTTCCTGGGTCGTGTAGCGGACCCTGGGGCCCTGGGCGGCAAGCTGGGCTGCGACCAGGAAGCCGAGTCCGAGTAGCGCGACCCCCAGCGTCAGCTGCCAGCTCGGGACGGCGCGCAGGCGACTGATGAGGGTCATCCGCTCCGGCCGGCTGGATCGTCGGGGCGAGCGGGCTGGTCGGGCTGGTTGGGTAAGTTGGGCTCCCCTGGCTCCGGGCTGCCGACCCCACCCGAAACGGAGCCCCCGATCGTCACCGCCTGGCGCTTCCGGGTGGTTCGGATCGCGACGACGAGGAGGACCGCGATGGCGACGATCACGGCCGCGACGAGGACGGTGCTTGCGAGCGGACCGGCACCGGACGACGGACTGCCCGGCGATGACGGGGTCCCGCCAGCCCCGGCCGTCGGCTCGCCCGGGCGCGGCGTGCCCGACGGTCCATCCGCCCCACCCCAGGCGGCGGGTTGCGGACCGGGAGGCGGGGGCTGCGGGCCGAGTGCGACCGGCGTGTCGGCGCCGATCTCGGCGATCCAGGCCGCGTCGAACTCGGTCATCGTCTGGCCGATGGCCTCGGTGAACGCCTCGTCGTCGGTCCGACCGTCGGCATACGAGCGGATCAGCTTCACGAGCGCGTCCTGGCCGTGGGTCCGGATGAAGAACTCGACGGCACTGGTGCTCGACGCATAGGCCAGCGAGAACTGCTCGTACGAGGTCGGGAACTGTCCGGTCAGGCCGCTCAGCGGGATGATCCGGCCGTCCCGTGCGGCAGATTCGACGGCTCGTTGATCCGACGCGTCGTAGCCCTGACTGAGGTAGGTCGCCAAGCCCTCGTTCAGCCAGCGCGGCGGGAAGTGGTACGGGTTAGACGCCGCCGTGTCGAAGACGAGGTGCACGAGTTCGTGCGGGACGACCTGGCCGACCCACGGATCATCGATCCCGCTCGGCGGGATAAGCGCGAACAGCGTCCGGATCGAAGCCACCGCCTGACCACCGACGTTCTCGCGCGTACCAGGACCCAAGGCATCGTAGAACGAACCCTGGTCGGCATAGATGTAGAAATCCACCGGCTCCGACTCGGTCACACCGAGCAACTCCGACGTGGATGCGACCGCGTCCTCGCCGATCTTGAGCGCCCGCCGCCCGAAGGCCTCGTCGCCCTCATACCAGTGCACCCTGACGACGTCACCGGCGACTGTCTTCCAGTCGAACCGGTCGTCGAGGTAGACGCCCGATACGGACGGGCCCACGACCGGTTCATCACCGATCCTCGGGGTGATCCGCCAGGCGGCTTCCAGCGGGGTGTTGGGGAGCGTATGCCCGTCGGCCTCGGACGTGCGATAGGTCAGGGTCGTACGACCCGGCGCCGTCGGTGGCGGGACCTCGACCACGAGTGGTCCGGGTGCGTCGGCGTAGGTCAGCAGGACTTCGACACGCTCCGGCGCCGAGTCGAGGGTCACCGGCTGGGTCAGGGTGATTCCCTGCCCGAACGACGAGGCGAACGAGGGGCTACCGAAGACCGGCTCTGCGGCTCTGACTGGTGACGCACCTCCGACTGCAGCCATCAACGCGAATCCGGCGATGGCAAGGGCGCCGGCACG
>CAYNGM010000495.1:0-1708 GCA_964396565.1 uncultured Anaerolineaceae bacterium
CCACCGCATCGTCGCGGGCGACGTTCCGGACATCCTGCTCAACAAGCGTGTCCTGACGCTGGACATCGGCTCGCTCGTGGCCGGCACGAAGTACCGCGGCGAGTTCGAGGAGCGGCTCAAGAAGATCATCGAGGAGCTCCGCAACACCAACGACGCGGTCCTGTTCATCGACGAGCTCCACACCCTGGTCGGGGCAGGTGCTGCCGAGGGCGCGATCGATGCGGCCAACATCCTCAAGCCGCCACTCGCCCGGGGTGAGCTCCAGTGCATCGGGGCGACCACGCTCGACGAGTACCGCAAGTACATCGAGCGCGACGCCGCCCTCGAGCGCCGCTTCCAGCCGGTCATGGTCGAAGAGCCGACGATGGAGCAGACCATCGACATCCTGCTCGGGATCCGTGAGCGCTACGAGCAGCATCACAAGGTGACCATCACCGACGAGGCGGTCCGGGCGGCGGCCGACCTGTCCATCCGCTACATCACCGACCGCCACCTCCCGGACAAGGCCATCGACCTCATCGATGAGGCTGGTTCACGGGTTCGACTCCGCCACGCGTCAGCGCCCCCCGAGCTGCGCGAGGCACAGAAGGAACTGGATCGCATCACCCGCGAGAAGGACGCGGCCATCAACGACCAGGAGTACGAGACGGCCGCCACGCTCCGCGAGGCCGAGGCGACGGCCAAGGAGCGGGTCGATGCGCTGCGCGAGAGCTGGCAGGCACAGGTCTCGGGCGAGCAGCCATCGGTGGGTGACGAGGAGATCGCCCAGGTCGTGGCGATGTGGACGGGCATCCCGGTCACCCGCATCTCGGAGCAGGAGTCGGAGCGCCTGCTCCACATGGAGGACGCCCTCCACGAACGCGTCATCGGTCAGCAGGAGGCGATCGAGATCATCGCCAAGGCGGTGCGTCGCGCACGTGCCGGTCTCAAGGACCCGAAGCGTCCCATCGGCTCATTCATCTTCCTTGGCCCGACCGGTGTAGGCAAGACCGAGCTCGCCAAGGCCCTCGCCGAGTTCATGTTCGGCAGCGAGGACGCGCTCATCAAGATCGACATGAGCGAGTTCATGGAGCGCCACAACGTGAGCCGTCTGGTCGGAGCGCCTCCGGGCTATGTCGGGTTCGACGAGGGTGGCCAGCTGACCGAGGCGGTCCGTCGCAAGAACTACGCAGTCGTGCTCCTCGACGAGGTCGAGAAAGCGCACCCGGAGGTCTTCAACATCCTCCTCCAGATCCTCGAGGATGGACATCTGTCCGATGCCAAGGGCCGTCGCGTGGACTTCCGCAACAGCATCATCATCATGACCTCCAACCTCGGCGCGAAGCAGCTCCAGACGAACTCGAGCCTTGGCTTCCGGGCGATGGGCACGACCGACGAAGCGCGGGCCGAGAGTTCGTACGAGCTCATGAAGGAGAAGGTGGCGGCGGAGCTCAAGAACAACTTCCGCCCGGAGTTCCTCAACCGCATCGACGCGACCGTCGTGTTCCGGTCACTGACCATCGAGGAGATCTCGCGGATCGTGGACCTGATGCTCGCCCGGGTCCGCGACCAGCTGCGGGCCCAGCAGATGACGCTCGAGGTCACCGACGCGGCCAAGGAGCACATCATCAAGCTCGGCTACGACGTGGCCTATGGCGCTCGGCCGCTGCGCCGAGTGATCCAGAACATGGTCGAGGACGTTCTCGCCGAGCACTTGCTCCTCGGCCGC
>CAYNGM010000496.1:0-1705 GCA_964396565.1 uncultured Anaerolineaceae bacterium
GCTCTCGGGCGGCAGCCTCGAAGATGGTCATCCCGTCGTACGCGCCGTAGGGTGCCTCGCGGTCGGTCGCCCCAGCGGTCCCGGCCGTCCAGCCGGGCTGGATCCCGGCCGCCGCATGTGCCTCGTCGAGGAGCCCAAGGAGCTGGACATCCCAGCTTCGCGGATATCCGCCGTAGGGCTTGGTCTCGACGTTGTTCCACCACATCGTCTCCTGACCCTTGGAGAAGGTCCAGGTGCTCTTGCAGGCCATCGAGCAGGTCTGGCAGGCGATGCAGCGATTGATGTTGAACACGAACGCGAACTGGCGCTCGGGATGATGCTCGGGGTAGGGGTAGGTCATCGTTCGCCCGAGCTGCCAGTTCTGGACCTCAACCATGGATATGGCCCTCCACGATCGGGGACGGACGGTGCCAACGCTGGCGCGTGTCGGCGATCGCGGCGCGGACCCACGGTTCGCCGCGTCTGGCCAACACGACGTGGAGCCCGGCGTAGTGGGGGGAGCGGAACATCCGGAGCAGCCGCTCGTCGGTCCAGCCGTCGCGGATGAACTCCTCGATGAAGCAGTAGGCCATCTCGTCGAACGTCCCCTCGTCCACGGGTACCGGTACGCCGACGAGCTCGAGGGGATCGTCGGGTTCGGCCTCCTTGCCCGGTCCGCCGCCGACCGGCCCCGGCAGCACATCCAGCATCGGGAGCTCGCGGCCGCTCATGCGCCGGTCCTCGGACCAAGGGTGCCGGCGAGGTAGCGGCGCATCACGTCCGACTCGTTGCCGGGCGAGAAGCCGGTCGTGCCGGGCGCCCAACGACCCTGCCCGCCGAGCCCGCCCGCTTCCGCCCTGGTCACCTTCACGAGGGTCTCCTTGGGGACGGTGTTCAGGGCGTGGTTGTCGTTCTCGTAGCCGAAGATGAACGCCGTCTGGTCCTTCGCCTTGTGGAACAGGTTGTCGGTCTGGTGCATCGGCATCGACCAGTCGCGGGTGACCGATTGCTGGCTGCCATAGCGCAGGTTCGCCTGGTAGCCCGTGCCCTCTGACAGGGCACGACCGTCGGCCCGTGCCTCATGAGCCTTGACCGACCGCTCCGTGGCCTGGAACGGTCCGTGCTTGGCCATCACGATGCCGCGCGGGTAGGCCGGGTTGTACTTGGCTCGAAGCATCAATCGGGCGACCCGGTAGAACGGGTCGTCCGGCTTCCAACCGATGTACGGCCGATCCGCCGGGTTGGCGTCCACGTACACGTAGTCGCCGTCCTCGATGCCCAGGGCGCGGGCCGTCTCGGGATGGATGTGGAGCTGATGCTCGCCGACCCACGGCGTTCGCGGATCTGCCCGGTACGGATCGGCGAAGTTGGAGTCCCACAGCAGCGACCAGTCGCTGGTGCTCCACGACGAGTGCACCCGATGGCGGGTCTTGGGGGTCAGGCAGTACAGGTCGTAGCCGGCCTCCCAGAGCGGGTTGGTGGTGCCCTTCACGGCGGACCACGGCAGCTTGACGTTGCGCACGGTCCGCTCGTCCCAGCCCATCGCGTCGAGCGGGATCCCGTAGTCGTCCGGCCGGACCAGCGGATTGGAGCTGACGATGACGTTGGGGAGATACGGGGTGGACTCCGGACCCTCGCGATGGACGATGAAGTTCTCGCCGTACTCGAGCGCCTCCGGGATGTCGCAGTAGCTGTCCAGCCGACCGGTCGCGGTGAAGAACGGGAT
>CAYNGM010000497.1:0-1698 GCA_964396565.1 uncultured Anaerolineaceae bacterium
TCCTCGCGTCGTTCGCGGTCCCGGATGTCCGCCGCTCCGGGCTGGTGTCGGAGATAGTCGCGTCGCTTGGCGATCCGCGATTCACGCTCTACATGGTGCGGCGCGGCGGTGAGCCGGTGGCCGTCGGACGTCGGGCGAGCTTCGACGGCCTGAGCTATCTGTCGTCGATCGGGACGATCCCGACGGCGCGCGGATTGGGTCTCGGCAGGCTCGTGACGGCGACCGCCGCAGCCGACGCCGTCGCTGCCGGGGGGGCGTATGTCCACCTGGGTGTATTCCACGAGAACCTGGTCGCGAAGCGCCTGTACGCCAGCCTCGGGTTCAGGCCGATCGGTGGACCGGGGCGCGACATGCTGCTGATCGGATGAGCGGGCTCCGGATGACCGACGGATCGGAACTGGCCCGAAGTGCGATCGCGATCGGCTGGGCGACGGTCGACCTTGATCGCGCGAGCGAGCAGCTGCGCGAGAGGCTGGCCCGGGGCGCCGTCTTCGAGCCAGCGCACTCTTGCCGGCACCTCGGCGCACGCTGCCGCGTCGGGCGAGTCGCCGATCGGTTCGATGGTCCGGCGTTCCTGGTCATCCTCGAGCCGTCCACGGAGGGTCGGCTGGCCGCGGCACTTGCCCGTCACGGCGAGGGGTGGTGCGCCACGTGGTACGAGGAGCCCACGACCGGCGTCGGGGCGACCACGGAGTCCGGGCCCGGCGAACCCCTGACCGGGCGGATGCGGCAGGGAGTCGTGCGCGAGGGTCCGCTCGGCCCCGAGACGCTGATCCCTGGCGACCCGGCAGGTGGACCCTATCGCCTTCTGGTGATGCCGGTTACCATCGGGCCCATGACCGAGCCAGACCTGATCATCCGTCCGGCGACGGCTGCCGACGCTGAGGAGATCGCGACGCTCCTTACCGATGAGGGCTACCCGACCGGTGCATCGGACGTCGTCGAGAGGCTCACCCGCTACGCCTCACCCCATTCGCAGGTTCTCGTCGCCGAGCACGATGGCGAGGTGCTCGGCTTCATCGCCTTCCACGCGATGCCGCGGCTTGAGCACGATGACCGGATCGTCCGGATCCTTGCCCTCATCGTGGACGCTGGCGCGCGCGAGCGCGGTGTCGGCGGAAGCCTGATGAACGCAGCCGAGGACGCCGCGACCGAGCTCGGGGCGGCGTTCATCGAGGTCACGGCCGGGCATCACCGCCCCGACGCCAAGCGCCTGTACGAG
Source organism: uncultured Anaerolineaceae bacterium (assembly GCA_964396565.1). Classification (GTDB taxonomy): domain Bacteria; phylum Chloroflexota; class Limnocylindria; order Limnocylindrales; family CSP1-4; genus SPCO01. The sequence continues at coordinate 1,223 of CAYNGM010000497.1, forward strand.
GCCGAGGGCTACGACGCATCGGTCGCCGCGTACCTGCGCAAGAAGCTCTGATCCAGGACGCGGGGAGCAAGACGACGGCCGCAGTCGACGTGAGCCTGGCGGCTGGACCGGTCATCCGCGTACAGGGGCTGACCAAACGCTACGGCGACGTCCAGGCCGTCGCCGGCATCGACTTCGAGGTCGGGCGCGGCGAGGTCTTCGGCCTGCTCGGACCCAACGGTGCCGGCAAGACCACGACCGTCGAGATCCTCGAGGGCCTGCGTGCCCCGGACGGCGGTTCGGTGACGGTGCTTGGGCTCGATGTCAAGAAGGACGTCGACGCGCTCCGGCCGCGCATCGGAGTCAGCCTCCAGACCGCGGCGCTCTACCCGAAGCTCACGGTGACTGAGCTGATCGAGCTGTTCTGCAGCTTCTACCCAAGGAGCCGTCCGGTCTCCGAGCTCATCGACGTGCTCGAACTCGGCGAGCGTCGCAAT
>CAYNGM010000498.1:0-1697 GCA_964396565.1 uncultured Anaerolineaceae bacterium
CGTCCGGTTCGCGCTGGGGCGCGACCGTGGGTCAGGTTAGCACCGGTCGCGCGGACGCGGCAACCGTAAGGACCAGAGGCGTTGCGCATCGGACGAGGCCGCCGCAGTATCGTTCGCGCCCGTCATCGAGGTCTTTCCCAGACTCGCTCGCCGAGCAGGGCGCCGACCGCCCGGTACCGGCCGTGCATCCCAACGACCAAACCACGACCTTCGAGCAGACCGATCGCGGCAAGCACGGTGGCGACCGGCAGGTCTGTGACGGCGACCAGTTCATCGATGGTCGCCGCGCCGGCGACGACCGCCTCGGCGACCCGGCCGACAGTCGGACCGAGTGGGGTGACCGCGGCTGCAGCGACCGCGTCCGCGGTTCCCCGGCGCATCGTCATCAAGTCTAGGTCGGCGATCAGCTGCGGGATGCCGCTGACGATACGTGCCTCGTCGTGGAACTCGCGCAGGAACGCAAGGCAGCCGGCCGATGCCGGGCCATCTATCGGACCGGGCACTACGAAACAGTCCCGACCCTGCTCGAGCGCCCAGGACGCGGTGATCAGGGCACCGCTCCTCGCGGGCGCCTCGACCACGACAGTCGCGCGGGCAAGCCCGCTGATGATCCTGTTGCGCCGCGGGAAGGTCCCACGGGTGGGTTCGGTGTCGGGGGCGTATTCCGAGATGACCGCCCCTCCCCCATTCACGATCGCATCGGCGAGTCGTCGGTGAGCCCGCGGGATCCCCGTGGCGTGGCCGCCACCGATGACCGCGACGGTGCTGCCACCACGGCGGAGAGTCGCTTCATGGGCTGCACCATCGATGCCGTAGGCGAGTCCGGAGATGACCGTCGCGCCGGCATCCACCAGTGCGTCGGTGATGCGGACGGTCGTCGCCCGTCCATAAGCCGTCGGCCTTCTTGTGCCCACCACCGCGATCGCATGCTGGGAGTCGGGGGCCTCCACCGAACCGCGGACGAAGAGCACGTGGGGCGGCAGCTCGATCGCCCGCAGCTTCCGTGGATACACGGCATCATCGAGTGTGACGACCCGCAGATCCATGGACCTGAGTCGGTCCAGTATCGCGTCACACCCGGCAGCAGCCTCCACGATCGCGGTCGCAAGCGTCGCGCCGATCGGTGCACGACCATCGTGGTCCCTACCCAAATCGAGCGGCGGCGTCGCCACGAGACGCTGGATCGCTCCGTGCTCAGCGGCGACCCGCAGGACACTCCGGGCGTTGCGGTAGCAGGCGAGCAACGCAGCGAACGCGACCGGACCGAGTCGATCCACCGCGGTCAGGACCGCCCACGCCTCAGCCTCCGAAACCCCGGAACTCCCCGAGGCCCCCGACGATGGAGTGATCGCGTCACCGGCGACCGGAACCGCCGCTGGGACCTCCGCAGGAGGCGGCACGAACGTCGATCCGGGAACCGACTGCGTGTCTGATCCGACGCCGAGCATCACGAAGCCAACGCCACATCGGGAAGACCCTCGCTCCGGTGCATGACGCTTGCCTCGTCGAGGTGCGCTCCGGTCACGACCTCGTCACCGGCGAGGTCCGCGATGGACCGGGCCACACGCAGCAGCCGGTCCATGCCCCGGGCACTGACCCGACCAGTCTCGGCCAGGGCCGCGGCCCGCGCTCGGGCGGCCGCATCGAGACGGCACATCGACCGCAGCCGCCGTCCTCGCAATCGGCCGTTCATCAGA
>CAYNGM010000499.1:0-1697 GCA_964396565.1 uncultured Anaerolineaceae bacterium
CCTGACGACCATCCGGGCCAACCTCGATCTTGCCCAACGTCCGGGTCTGCCGGACGCCGAGCGCCAGGCGATCCTGGCCGACGCCCGCGATGAAGCGGAACGGATGGGACGGCTGATCAGCGACCTCCTCGCGCTCGCGCGGGCGGAATCCGGTGCCCGGCTCGAGTTCGCGCCCGTCGAGCTCGACGCCCTGCTCGTCGAATCGGTCCAGCGCGAACGCCTGGCTGCCCCACATGTGCGGATGACCGTGTCGTCGGTCGAACCGACTGTCGTCGACGGGGATCGCGATCGGCTTCGCGACCTGTTAGGAATCCTGCTCGACAACGCCGCCCGCTACACCCCGGCTGGCGGCAGCGTGGCGGCGGCGCTCGAGGTTCACGACCACCAAGCGATCGTACGTGTCGAGGACACAGGCATCGGTCTTGACGAGGCGGATCGCGACAAGCTCTTCGAACGCCTGTACCGGGGTGCGCGCGCGAGAGAGATGCGCCCATCAGGCACCGGGCTCGGGCTCGCGATCGCCCATTGGATCGTCGAGTCGCACGGAGGAACGATCGAGCTGGCCGGCCGCGAGACAGGCGGGACGAGGGCGACCGTTACCCTCCCGGTACGAGCGCCATGACAACGACGCGCGTTCTCGTCGTCGACGACGAGGCCCCGATGCGTGAGCTCGTGCGCGGCTACTTCGAGGCCGAGGGCATGGACGTCATCACAGCCGCCGATGGCCCGACCGCCGTGGATCTCGTCCGCGAGCGGTCGCCCGACGTCGTCATCCTCGACGTCAACCTGCCGGGCTTCGACGGAATCGAAGTCCTCCGGCGCGTTCGGACGTTCACGGACGTGTACATCATCATGCTGACCGCGCGGTCCGAGGAGATCGACCGGATCGTCGGGATCTCGGTCGGCGCCGATGACTACCTGATCAAACCCTTCTCGCCGCGCGAGCTCGTCGTCCGCGTGAAGGCGCTCATGCGCCGGCCTCGCATCGGTCGGGGCGAAGAGCGGGCTGATCTCCTCGAGCGCGGAGAGCTCCGCATCGACCGGCCCAAACGGGTGGTCAGTCTTCGGGGCGTACCGATCACGCTGACGGCGATCGAATTCGATCTGCTGGCGACCCTGGCCGAGGACCCGGGCGTCGTGTTCAGCCGCCAGAAGCTCCTCGACCGGCTCTGGGGATTGGACTACATCGGCGACGACCACGTCGTCGACGTCCATCTCGGCAACCTCCGCCGCAAGCTCGGGGACGATGCCACCTCCCCGATGTTCATCGAAACCGTGCGTGGTGTCGGCTACCGCTTCGCGACCCAGGCGGGCGGTCGATGAGCCCTCGCCGCCGAATCAGGACGCGACTGCTCATCTCGCACCTGATGGTCGTCGTCGTCGGGAGCGCAACGCTCTTCCTCGCGGTCGGGCTCGTGGCACCGGGGGCGTTCGATACCGCCATGGGCCCCTCTATGGGCGGCATGGGCGACATGATGAGTGACCTCGTCCGAGCCGCCTTCCAGGATGCCGTCCAGACGGCGCTCGTCGTCGCCGTCGGCGTCGCGGCTGCGGCAGCGATCGTGGTCAGCGTCGCCCTGTCGACCCGTCTGTCCCGCCCGATCGGCCGGCTGGCCGACGCCAGTCGACGGATCGCCTCCGGACGCTACGCTGAGCGGGTCCCTGTGACGTCGGACGACGAGCTCGGCGAGCTTGCC
>CAYNGM010000500.1:0-1696 GCA_964396565.1 uncultured Anaerolineaceae bacterium
CCACCGACCGGCACCAGGATGGGCTGGTCGTCCTTGACCGAGCTCACCACGTTGTCGCCCGGGATGTCGGCTGCGGTGACGACGACGACCTTCGTCCAATCGAAGTCGTCATCGAGCTCGAGCGCATCGAAGGTGGCACGCGCGTCGGTCGAGCGGACGGTCGTCCCATACCAGGCACCAGGCACGACGATGTCGTCGGTGTACAGCGCGACACCGGTCAGCTTGTCCGGACCCTCGCGGCGCAGCGGGGCAGCCGGTCGCGCCCGCCCTGGGACCGGCGGGCCGGGTGCTATGACGAGCGCGCCGGGATCATCGGTCCGGGTCGTCATGCGGGCGGTCAGGCTCCCTCCTTGACGGCGGACGATACCACCGCGCCGGTGGGCCGCGAGTGGGCCGCGAGTGTGCCGCGTGTCATCACGGCCGTGACTCCACCGCTCCACCCGTATTCGGACCCAACCCCGACGCTCGGTGCCGGTCGGCAACAGTAAGTGGTCGCATAGGGACCTTCGGACGGTCCCATGGATCGGCCGCGACGGCTATAGTCGCGGTCCCTTGGCCCGTACATCATCTGGAGTCATCGCCGGTCCATGGAGCTGTCGCAGGACGTCCTGCTCCCGATACTCTTCGTGACCATCGCCGCGAACGTGGCCATCGTGGCGGTGCTTCTCGTGTCGGGTCGGATAGGACGTCGCAAGCCCGTGGCGGCGGTGGGACCCCCCGCGACCACCTTCGAGGACACCATCATGTCGACCTCCTACAGCGACCGATCAGCCTCCGCGGCATGGGCACCGCCCACGGCGAGCGGACCGTTCGAGGACGCGAACGGCCAGGTCGAGCCCGCTCCAGCGACCGAGGCGGAGGTCGTGGCCCCGGTCGCCCCGAGCGCGCCGGAACCGGCGGTCGTCGCGAGCGCGCCGGAGCCCGATGCCGAGGACGGTGTCGATCCGCTGACGGGTCTGCCGGACGCCGCCGCGTTCCATCGGCTCATAGCCGACGAGGATGCGCGGATCGCCCGTTATCGCCATCCGGCGACCGTGGTCGTCTTCGAGCTCGACGGGCTCGACCGACTCGTGGAGCGCCTCGGCCAGGAGGCCGGCGAGCGCGTGGTCCCGCCGGTGGCCGACACCATCCGGCGCCTTGCCCGGGGGGCCGACCACGTCGCGCGCACCGGTCCCGGCCGGTTCGCCACGCTGCTTCCGGAGACCGACGAGGTGGCCGCCATCAACTATGTCGAGCGGGTGCGGCGGGCATGCGAACTCTGGCTCGAGTCCGGTGCCATCGCCCTGCGTCTGGCCATCGGCTGGGCCGGCACCAACGGCGACCCCTCGCTGACCGACACGCAGCGCCTGGCCATCGACCGGATGTACGCGGAGATGCGTCGGAACGCCCGCCGTCCGGGCGACGACGTAACGGACGCGCCGGCCTGACGACCCGTCCGGGCGACACGCCCACCTGAGTCCTGCCCCGGCGGTCGAGGCGGCGGCTCAGTCGATCCCCAGACGCAACCCTCGGCCCGGAGTCGCTCCGGTGTGTCGGCCACCATCCACGACGAGCACCCCGTTGACGATCACGTGGTCGATCCCGTCGGGGAACTGGCACGGTGCCTCATAAGTCGCACGGTCTCGGACGCGCTCTGCATCGAAGATCACGAGGTCGGCGTACGCCCCGTCCCGGAGCAGCCCGCGCTCGCGTAGTC
>CAYNGM010000501.1:0-1694 GCA_964396565.1 uncultured Anaerolineaceae bacterium
CGTCGCCGGCCCACGACCAGGCGATCTCGTCCGGATCTCCCTCGACCACCTGACTGAGCATCAGCCGTTCACCCCGCGATCGTCTCACCAGTTGCCCATCGAACTGGTGGTCGGGATAGCCGGCGTCGTTCGCGATCGACCGATCGAGGGTGTCTTTCTCGGCCTGGCCGGGCATCGTTTCGACTACGGGACGCGGCTGTCCAGGGCGACCCGGGCCGCCATGCCGGCGTTCCGCGAGGCGATCGAACACGAGCTCGGGTCGATGGTCGCCGCGATGACCACCTGGGCCGGAGGCTGACGTGTGCCGCTCGACGGTCGCTCGGGTCATCTCGGTCGAGGCTGGCGTCGCCATCGTCGAAATGGATGGCGACAGGCGTCGGTATGCCTCGACGCTGCCCCTCCCCGATGTCATGCCCGGCGAGGTCGTGCTCATCGGTCTTGGCGCGATCCTCGGTCGCGTCAACCAGGGCGACCTCGACGTGCTCCGAGCGCTCGAGGTCGACATGGCTGGAGATCCCGAGCCACGTGCCCACGAGGACCCCGGCACGAACTCAGCACTTCCAGGCGTTCCAGTAGTTCCAAGGTAGGAGGACTGTCGTGACCATCCCGCGTACGGTCGGCTGGGGGATCGTCCTCGCCACCGTGACCGCCGTCGTCTCCGGCATCTCGGTCTTCGCGAACGGGCTCATCGTCCGGGAGTTCGCCGACCCCGTCGTCCTGACCGGCGCACGCAATGCACTCGTGGGCGCGATCCTGCTCGCGGTCCTGCTCGCGACGGGCGGGTCTCGTGAGGTACTGGCCCTGACCGGTCGCCGATCTGCTGCGCTGCTCGCGGTCGCGCTGATCGGTGGGAGCGTCCCGTTCATCCTGTTCTTCACCGGCCTCGCCGCGGCTGACGGCCCGGGGGCCGCGTTCATCCACAAGACCCTGTTCGTGTGGGTGTCGCTGCTGGCGGTACCGGCCCTTGGCGAGAGGCTCGGGGGGCCGCAGCTCGCAGCCCTGGGCGTCCTCGCGGCAGGCACGCTGCTGGTCGGTCCGACGGGCCCGGTCGTACCGGGTCCAGCTGAACTGCTGATCCTTGCGGCGACGATGTTCTGGGCGGTCGAGGTCGTCCTCGTTCGGGCACTCCTGTCACGAACCGGGGTCAGCGTTCGACTCGCGACGACCGCGCGGATGGCGCTCGGCGCCATCCTGATCCTGGGCTATCTCGCGATCGACGGCCGGCTCGGTGGGCTGTTCGCGCTCGACGCCCGACAGTGGATCCTCATCGCGGCCACCGGCGGGCTGCTGCTGCTCTACGTCACGACCTGGTACGGCGCACTCCAGCGCGCACCGGCTGCGCTCGTCTCGTCGGTCCTCGTCGGCGGCGCGGTGATCACCGCCGGACTCGCGGCGATCAGGACCGGGAGCATCCCGGCCCCGGCGACGGAGTTCGGTCTGGTCCGGATCATGGTCGGCACGGCGCTGGCGATCGGGGCATGGCGGCGTCCCTCCCTCACACCGTCGCCTGCGTCGGTGGCAGCGGCGCCACCTGTGCCCCTCGAGCGCTGAGCGGAGTGCCTGGATGAGCAGCCAGCCGATCCATCCGATCCATCCGATCCATCCGATCGACGCGCCCATCGACGGACCGCCCGACGGACCGATCCCACGAGGAGGGACGCTTGGGACCCGGCAGCCAGGCGGACTCCTGTTCG
>CAYNGM010000502.1:0-1690 GCA_964396565.1 uncultured Anaerolineaceae bacterium
CCTTGGCGATGTCGAGGTCGGCGACGCGGTTCGTGGTGTCGCTGTGGGACGCCGTGTTGTCGCTGGAGTCCGTGTCGACGTACGGACTGATCGCGGCAACCGTCATCTGGGTCGCCAGCTCGTCCGTCCCCGAGCTGTCCGGGTCGACGAACGCGGGATCGAGCCATGCGCCGATCTGGAGCTCGGCGCTTTCGCCCGTGTCCAGGTCCAGCCCGGTCCAGTTGGCCACCCCGGCGATCGTCGTGGCGCTGTAGATGCCCTCGTCGGCGACGAAGACGGGCGACAGCAGGTAGCGCAGCACGGTGGCCGGTCCGGCGGTCAGCCGGACGCGATCGGTCGCGCTGGGACCGCCGTTGGTGATCGTGACCGTGTAGAACACGATCTCGCCCGGCGTCGCCGTGGTCGCGGTGCTGGTGTGCGTCACGGACAGGTCGGTCTTGGGCACGACCGGCGTCGAGAAGTCCTCGGTGCGGTCCCCGGGCGGCGTCGGCTCCGGGGTGTCCGACGTCACGGTCACTGTCTGCGCCACCGTGGTCGTCGCCGGGTGGTCGAGATGGAAGTCCTGCGGCACCGCGATCGTCATCGTCACGGTGACCGAGGCGCCGGCCGCGATCGAGGTGATCGCGCACGGGTTGCCGGAGGTGGCGGTGCAGCCGCCGGAGAACGCGGGGGCCGGCAGGCCGGTGACCGCGCCGAGCGTCACGCCGACGTTGGCGGCATCCGACGGCCCGTTGTTCTCGATATCGACCGCGTAGACGAGGTTCTGGCCCGGCACGACCTCGGTCGGCGTGGTCGAGGCGGTGACCGCCAGCTCGGCCTCGGTGTCGACCGTGGTCGAGGTGGCGCCCGGCGCGGGGACGTCCGACTCGTCGTTGGCGAGCACCCAGGAGAGGTCGATCGAGCTGCCCTCGGTCGCCGACGAGGCGACGTCGAAGACGATGACGCCGTCCGCGGTCCCGCCGTCGTCCACGATCGTTTGCAGCGCGCAAGTGAGCGTCGGCGCCGAATAGACGCAGGAGCTGTTCGAGCCAGACCCCATGGTGTCGCTGACGTAGGTCAGCGGCTTGCCGGTCAGATCGACCGAGAGGGTGGTCGAGGTCGAGTCGTTGTCCTGCAGGGCGCCCGGATCGGCGGCGCTGTTGGTGATGAGGATGGTGATCGTCAGTTGCTCGCCGGCGACGACCGGGTCGGGGCTGTCGGAGAGCGTGGTGAAGACGAGGTTCGGGTCGTCCGCAGCAGCCGCGGGGGACGCGGCCAGTACCGCGAGGGCGGGCAGGAGCAGCATGAGGACGCCGCGCCAGGCTCTCCGGCGGCGGGTCCTCGATGACGTCCCGGCTTGGTCGGAAGCGGCTCCGCACTTCTCTTCCACTCCAGCCTGCTGCCGCAGAGCGCTTCGCATGTCTCCCTCCGAACTCAGGCTGCCCGCTGCCAGCATCCAGTCACGAAGCCCGACCTCGCACGGACCTCGATCGCCCTGATTCCGCCATGTGCCCCACCCCAGCGGGTGGGATTCACACTCTCCGTATGACAAAAATCATAGGCACTTTAGCACCCGTTCTCGGGTAGTCAAGGACCACCCCGCGGGAAATTCCGACAGTTTCGGTGACAAGCGGCCGAAGAGGGGACCCGCGCATCCATCGCGCCGTCCGGAAAAGGCGAGGCGCGGGCCCTTGCGGACCCGCGCCCCGGA
>CAYNGM010000503.1:0-1688 GCA_964396565.1 uncultured Anaerolineaceae bacterium
AACGCGACACCACCGACGCCCTGGAGGAAGCCGCGTCTGGACAGCATCGAGCCATTTCCCACGCGGCCAGCGTAGTCGCGATCGACGGAAACCGCCCCCGACCGGCTCGGGCGCTACCGGCCTCGCTCCTCGGCGCAGCTCACGCGAGGATAGCCGCAGGGGTGCGAGACTTGGAGATGATCCGAGGCCGATCGGCTGGACAGGCGCGGGAGGAGAGATGACCGAGCGGGAGAGACTCGTCCCGACCATCATCGACGCCGCGGACCGCACCCGCTACGAAGCGACCGTCGGTGACGAGTTCGCCGGGTTCCTCGAGTACAAGCAGCGGGGCAGCCGGATCGCGCTCATCCACACCGAGGTCCTCCCGACATTCGAGGGACGCGGGGTCGCTGCGGCGATCGTGCGCTTCGCCCTCGACGACGCGCGGCGGCGCGGCCTGCGGGTCATCGCGACGTGCCCGTACGTCAGGAGTTACCTGACTCGCCACCCAGAGGATCAGGACCTGGTGGCAGGAGGCGCTTCCTAGCTCTGTCCTGGGCGCGTCGCCCTGGAACGGACGCGTCCCGGCGGATCAGCCGGCCAGGGTCTCCGGGACGATCCGTCCGTCGGCGTCGACGGTCGCCCTCCGGCGAGCCGCACGCAGTTCGGCGCCGGGGACCTGGTCCCGTGCGTGGTAGCTGCTGCGGACCAGCGGTGCGGATTCGACGTGCTTGAAGCCGAGAGCGAGCGCCGCGCCCTTCATCTCGGCGAACTCGTCGGGATGGTAGTAGCGCTCGACCGCCAGGTGCTTCATCGACGGGCGCAGGTACTGGCCGACGGTCAGGATGTCCACATCGACCGCGCGCAGGGCCTCGAACGCCTCCTCGAGCTCGTCACGGGTCTCGCCCAGGCCGACCATCAGGCTCGACTTGGTATGGACCGGATAGTCGATCTCGACCGCCATCTCCTTGGCTCGCCGGAGCACATACAGGCTGCGGTCCCAGCGCGCCCGCTTGCGCACCGGCTTCTGGAGCCGCTTCACCGTTTCGAGGTTGTGGTTCAGGATATCGGGGCGGGCATCCATGACGGTCTGGAGACGCTGGTCGGCGCCATCGAAGTCGGGGATGAGGACCTCTATGCCCATCCCCGGTGAGCGACCGCGCATCTGGGTGATGGTCTCGGCGAAGATGCGGGCACCACCATCGGGCAGATCGTCGCGGGCGACGCTGGTGACCACGACGTGCTCGAGGTCCATGACCGCGACCGCCTCGGCGACGCGTCGCGGCTCGTCATCGTCGAACCACGTCGGCCGACCGGTCTTGACGTTGCAGAACCCACAGGCACGGGTGCAGGTGTCGCCGAGGATCATGATGGTGGCGGTGCGCTGGTCCCAGCACTCCCCGATGTTCGGGCAGCGGGCCTCCTCGCAGACCGTGTTGAGCGACAGGCCGCGGAGCAGACCCTTCAGGTCGTGGTAGTTCTCGCCCGACGGCATCCTGGCCCGGATCCAGTCGGGGTGGCGGCGCGCCGCGACCGACCCGTCGGCCGCCGGGATGCCGACCAGCCCGCCGCCCATCGAGATGGGCAGATCCGGACGGACGCCACCGCCGACCGGGCCGCTGCCTCCGTGGGAGGCCGGCGCCGGCGGCTCCAGCATCGGTAGTTCGCGGGCCATGGGAAGCTCCTATGTCAAGCCGCGGCCGCCAGGC
>CAYNGM010000504.1:0-1683 GCA_964396565.1 uncultured Anaerolineaceae bacterium
ACGCCACTCGGGCAGGGACCTCACCATGGGTGGCGGACGATCGCGTGGCCCCCTGGATCACGGTCGTGCCTGACACAGTCGCGGAGTCCTGATCTCCCATGACCACTGCCGAGAAGCTTCTCATCCACCCCGGGACCACCCTGTGGTTCTCGCCAATCGAGTGGCTGCACATGCTCGGGCCGCTGCCGGCCGGAGTCAGGATGGCCGGGGATCCGGCCGGATCGACGGTCTCGGTCGTCTTCGTGTCGAACGCCGCCACCGTTCGCTGGCTGGCGAATACCCATCGTGGCGCTCTGCCGATGGTCCCGACGCTGTGGATCTGCTACCCGACCGCCGGTCGCCCCGACTTCACACGCGAGTACTTGCTGGCGACGGTCGGCGCCCACGGACTGCGCCCGATCGATGAGACAGCGTTCGATGCGGGATGGTCCGCGCTCCGTTTCGGGCGGCTCGCGCCAGGTGAGGTGGCATTCGCCCGGAGTTGACCCTGGCAGACGCTCATCGGGACGACGCGAGCCCCATCGGTGTCAGGACTCTGCGGGCCCTGCGAGTGACATGGTCATCATCTCGAACTCGAGGTCCCCGTCATCACGAAGTCGGTGGAGTTCGCCAGTAGGCTCGAAGCCCGCGCGCTCGTACAACCGGCGCGCCGCTCCATTGGTGGTCGCGACGCCAAGCTCGATCGTCGGATACCCAGCGTCGCCCGCCCACGCCTGTATCCAGCGCACAAGGGCCATGCCGAAACCCTGGCCACGCGACCCGGGTTCGACCCACATGGCGTAGAGGCCGGCGACGCCTGGTCGCTCCGCGGCTGGTGCGCCGGTCGCCATCCCGAGGGGGCTGCCATCGTCGTCCTCGACGACGATCGTGGCCACGTCACGTTTGGCGAGGCGATCACGCCACACCTCGTCTGGCCGTGTCCGTGCCTCGGCAAGGGTGGCACCGAACGCGTCCGGATCGGTCCCGAGCGCACGCAGGCGGATCTCGCGATAGGCGAGCCAGTCGTCGGGGGCGAGGCGACGGATCCGCATCGGCGCAGTGTAGGGGGGAGTGGGTAAGGTGGTACGTCCGAGCCCGAGGAGGGGATCGATGCGGCCGCCGGACGCGCCCGGCGGCCGCGTGCCTCAGCGCTGGTAGCTCGCCGCCGCTGCAAGCAGCACGGCGATCGCCAGCCCGAGGTTCACTGCCGCCCGTGCAGCGACCTGCACACGCGGGGAGATCCGGACCTCCACGGCCCACCTCCTGTTCGGCAGCCCGGCTACCTGCGTGAGGCCCGTGGCTTTGCGTCCCCGCCTCGCGACGGGTTTGCCATTGTCGGCCGGTCAGCACCGGGGAGGGCGTTGACCGACAGCAACAGTGTAGGGCGCTGTCAATCGGCCGCGCCAGAGGCCAACTCGGGCCATCGACCCGACAGGACCGTACCGCTGGAGTGGTCCGGGGAGGACCGTACCCCTGCGGGGCGGCCCGCTCGTCGCTTGCCATCCGTTCCGACACGCCCCGAGGTCGCCCGGCCGGAGGTGCACCACGTGCGCCTACCGACCAACGGAAGTCAGGTCGATGCCGGATCCGGGGTCTGATCCGTCGGATCGGTCACGGGGTGCACCGTTGACCACCGAGCGGCCGAGTCGCCGGTCCAGTGGTCCGTAGCGCCCCCGCATGCAAGGGCGACGCACGGTTCAGCGC
>CAYNGM010000505.1:0-1683 GCA_964396565.1 uncultured Anaerolineaceae bacterium
TCGGCCACGACCCCGTCGGGCGACGGCTGGGTGAACCAGGACGTGACCACCCTCGTCCGGCGCTGGTACACCAAGCGCAGCGAGGACTGGCTCCCCTCGCTGGGGTTCATGACCCGCTTCGTGACCGAGAACCAGACCGAGAACGTCTTCCACAACGGGCGCTTTCCGGCGACCAACCAGCGACCCACGCTGACCATCGACTTCGTCGCTCCGCACGTGGCCTTCGAGTTCGACACCTCGACCCTGGGCGCCACCTTCGCACCCTCGACGATGGTCACCGGCGGCACGGCCACCCTGCCTGTGCGGATCCGCAACGTGGGCTCCTCGCTCACCTTCAACAAATGGGTCAGCGGCAGCACCGACTACTGGTTCCTGGGCTACCGCTGGTTCGATGCCAAGGGCAAGCTCGTCAAGATCTCGGGCTTCACCCCGTCGGGCGTCGCCAACTTCGACGCCGATGTCCTGGCCTGGGGCTACAGCAGCTACCGGCCGCTGCCGGTGGTCGCCCCGCCGACCGCCGGCCAGTACACCCTGCGCCTCGACCTCGGGCACGACATCGCGGGCTCGCGCCTGTGGGCAAGCGACTGGGTCAAGGCGTCCAAGTACTACAGCCGCGACAAGAGCCCGAACACGACGCCTGCCGACGTGCGCTGGGTCGGCAGCTCGATCGTCGAGCGGGCCGAGTTCGGGGTCGCCGTCGTGTCCGGCCAGGGCAGCGCCGTCGGCGAGACCAAGACGATCGACCTCGCCGACGGGACGACGGTCGGGATCAACCTGAATGACACGGCGTCCGGCGGCGCTCGATTGACCTCGGCGACCGACAGCAACGGCACGACCGCGCGGCACACCGACTACATCTACGACGCCCTCGGTCGGGCCACCCAGGCCACGACCTACCAGGGGACCGGGACCGGCACACCGAAGCTGCGCACGACGACCACCTACGACGCGGTGGGGGCCGTGACTGATGTCCTGTACTCCGAGTATGCGGGCGGCAGCTGGCCGATCACCGACGAGTACGCCTACGCCTACGACCTCACGGGGCGGATGTCCGATCTCACGCGGACGTCGGACACGCCCGATTCGCTCCTGACCCACGCCACCTACAACGCCGACGACACGGTCGCCACGCGGACCGACGTGCTCGGGACCGCCGGCAGCGCGTCGTTCGGCTATGACCGTCTCGGACGCCTGACGAGCGCGACCTCGCCGCTGTACACGGGAACAGCCACCTACGGCTGGCGGCTCGATGGCCTGCCCGCGTCGCGGGCCTGGCCGGCGAACGGTGGGGCGCTCACGGGCGCCTTCTCCTACGACGCGGCGAAGCGTCCGATCAGCCTCGGCGTCACCCGCAACAGCGTCACGATCGCGACGTTCGATCGGGCCTACGACCGCCTGGGCCACGTGACCAGCGAGAGCCAGACGCTGACCGGCGTCACGGGCGCCGCCGGCTCTGGCACCCAGACCTTCACCTACGACGCGATGGGTCGCATCACCGCCTCGACCGGCATCACCGGGAAGGAACGTGCCTACAGTTATGACGCCTCGTCGAACCGCCTGACCGAGACCGAAGGGACCGGTGGCTCCGCGGTCACCACGACCTACACGTACGACCGGACCGACGAGCTCAAGACGCGCAAGGTCGGCACGGGCTCCGCCCAGACGGTCAGCTACGACGTCTAC
>CAYNGM010000506.1:0-1672 GCA_964396565.1 uncultured Anaerolineaceae bacterium
TGCTGGCCGACGCGAAGGACTCGCTGACGTACGACATGCTGGTGCGCTGGGCCAGTCCCACGCTCGTCGAGTTTGTCGCCGGCTTCAGCGTCATGACGCACTTCGAGAGCTTTCAGCGCGGCGTGCTCGACTCCCGCGACATCGTCTTCTTCGGTTCGGTCATGGTGTTCTCCCTGTTCACCACCGGCGTGATCCTCCGGGGTCACCGCGCGGGCTGAGCCTACCGTACTTTCCAGCCTTCAACGATTTGCTGACATGATGGACAACAAGCACCGATGGGAGCCGCTGCTATACTCGGGCGTCGGCGTGGCGGCCATGTTCCTCATCCTCGTCGCCCTCGGGGTGATCGCCAACTATGGCAAGGTGCGGCTCGACCTCACCCACGACCGCCTCTACACGCTGTCCGATGGCACGCGCAAGATTCTCGGGAAGATTGACTCCCCGGTCACCATCAACTTCTACCGCACGCGCGACCAGAACGACACGCCCGTCGCGCTCAAGAACTACGGCGATCGCGTCGAGGACCTCCTCGCCGAGTACCGTCAGGCCTCGGGCGGCAAAATCGAGATCAAGAAATTCGATCCAAAGCCAGACTCCGACGCCGAGGACTCGGCGCGGCTGGACGGCGTCGAAGGCCAGGCCCTCGGAGCCGGTGGACTTATGGGGATGGGGGAGAAGGTGTACCTCGGCCTGGCGGTCACCAGCCTCGACGAAAAGGCCGCCCTGCCGTTCCTCGATCCGTCGCGCGAGCGCCTGCTCGAGTACGATCTGACGCGGGCCATCTCGCATGTGGTCAATCCGAAGAAGCCCAACGTGGGGGTCATGAGCGGCCTGCCGGTTTTCGGCCAGCCCATGAACCCGATGATGATGCAGATGGGCCGGCAGGGGCAGGAGCCGTGGATCTTCCTCACCGAACTGAAGCGGGACTTCAATGTGCGCGAGGTGCCGATGACCGCGGAGAAGATTGACGACGATCTCCAGGTGCTCGTGGTGGTCCATCCCAGCGGCATCACGGACAAGACCCAGTACGCCCTCGACCAGTTCGTCCTGCGCGGCGGCAAGCTCCTGGCCTTCGTGGACCCGATGTCCGTCGTGGACAGCCGCAACTCGATGAACATGCAGAACATGCTCCAGCGCGCCGCCTCGGGTGGTTCGACCCTTGACAAGCTGGTCAAGGCCTGGGGGCTCGAGTTCGACCTGAACAAAGTCATCGCGGACAAAAACTACGTGACCACGCTGCGTCGTGGCGACCGGCCGGCCCCTGATCCGACGTGGCTGTCCCTGACCCCGACCGCAATCAGCCGGGACGACCCCGTGACTGGCGACATTGACAGCCTGCTGCTCCCCGGCGCGGGCGTCTTCACCGGCAGCCCGGTCAGCGGACTGACCGAAACCGTGCTCCTCAAGACCTCGGGCAACTCGATGCCCGTGGACAAGATGATGGCCCAGTTCGGTGGTGACGCAGGCAAGGACTTCAAGCCCGAAGGCAAAGAGCAGGCGCTGGCCGTCCGGCTCACTGGCAAGTTCAAGACCGCCTTCCCGGGCGGCAAGCCCGAGCACGCGGATGTCGATCTGCGCGCCACCGCGGCGCGCGAGCTGGAGGAGGAGTGTGGCGTCGCCCCGACCGGGCTCGAGTGGCTGGGGCAGCTCTTGCCCTGCCCCGTCATCACCG
>CAYNGM010000507.1:0-1669 GCA_964396565.1 uncultured Anaerolineaceae bacterium
TCGGCTCGGCCGCGATGATCGTGGTCCCCTCGGGGATGAGGTCGGGCACAATCCACCGCAGGGGCTCGATGTCGAGCGCCAGCAGGTCGGCGGCGTCGATGCCGGGTCGGATGTCACGCCTGACCGGCTCTCGTCGTGAGGCTGGTGTGCCCAGTCGCTCGGCGAGCTTGGCGGTCACCCGCTCGAAGTCGGCCCGCAGTTCCGTCTCGGCCTTGGCGACCTCGAACCGCGGCGCGACCTGGGTCCGCACGAGTTCCCACAACTCGTCGAGCCCGAGCCCCGCGTTGTAGCGGCTGGCTACGTAGTCGCGAATCGTGGCGTAGCGGCGACCAGACGGGATACGGTCGGGGAGCGCGAAACCACCGGTGACGGTGATCGCGCTCGACCCGTCGTAGCTGCGCTGGGGATGCTCGGCGAGGGCCGCCTTGACCCAGGTGTCAGGCAGCGGAGCGATCGCGTCCTCGGGGCCGGCGATGTAGGGCCGACCGTCGATCGACGAACCCGGACCCACCAGGTAGCCGCGTCCCGGCCATCGCACGGTGAAGCCGAACAGCTCGTCGCCGGAGGGGATCGAGATATCAGCAGGCCAACGGTAGAAGACGTGTCGACCGCCGCTCGGCGTCGTCGTGGACTTGGTCTTTGGCAGGGGTCCGTGCCGCTTCATGAGGGCCATGAGGCGATCACGCCATGGGGTCTCGGCCCCGCCCCCGTCGTCGAGGTCGAACACGACGACGGGACCCGTCTCGTTGTCGGTCGGCCACACGATCCCGTAGTTGCCGGCCTTCGGGGCTGCGAGTTGCGTCTTCACCCAATCGGGCTTGCGGGTGGCGTTCTTGAACCCCTGCTGGGTGACCGGAACCTTGGCATTGGCCGCGAGCGCGAACACAGCGAACCCCTGCTCTACCTGAGCAAGAGCCTGTGCCACCACGTCCATGCTCGCGGCCATGCCCTGGGTGATCAGAAGGGCAGGTCGTCGCCGGCGGGGGCAGCAGCAGCCCGCGACTTCGGCATCGCGGACAGCCCGCTGATGCGCGGCCAGCCGCCTTCGTCGATGGTGATCGTGGCGATGGCGGTCCGGCCGATGAGCTGTTCGCGCGGATACGAGCTGCCCACGGCCGGCGGGACGCCGCCGAGAAGCGCGGTCAGCCAGGCGAAGGTCTTGGACTTCGGCCCGGATGACAGGCTCGCCCCGGCCCTGATCTCGGTCCCGTCGTCGGTCGCGAACGTCCAGTCGCGCAGTTGCATCTCCTTGCCGGCGTTCGGTCCGGTCTGCGGGTAGATCGTGCGCGGCTCGCTGATGTCGGTCAGGGTGACCTCGTAGACGCCCGGGGCGATGTCGGTCTGCGCGCCGGCGCTGATGGTGATCATGTCGGTCATCGGTATGCGGTCCTTTCGTCGTGTCCTCTTGTGGTCGTTCGGTCGGCGGTCGATCGGGCGGTCATCACCTCCATGCAGTCGGGACAGCGCAGGACGATCGTCCGCGCCCATCGGTGGTCGAGAGCGAGCACGCCGCAGAGCGCGCGGACATGACGTCCACGGGTCGGGGTCGCGTGCGCGATGCCGTCCTCCCCGGCGGCCCATGCGTAGCCCCGGACGACCGTCACGCTCACGGTCGCCTCATCCGGGCTGCCTTGGCGTCCATCCATGCCCGCGAGCGGCAGTTGTTGCG
>CAYNGM010000508.1:0-1662 GCA_964396565.1 uncultured Anaerolineaceae bacterium
AGCGGGATGCCGGCGTTGACGTCGAGCATCTGGGCACCGGCCTCGACCTGGGCGATGGTGTCGCGCTCGACCCGGCTGAAGTCGCCGGCCTTCATCTCCTCCATCAGGATCTTGCGACCGGTCGGGTTGATGCGCTCGCCGATGATCACGAACGGCTGATCGTCGCCGATGACGACCTCGCGGGTGGCCGAGCTGACGACCGTCCTGGTCATGCGTCGGCCACCCGGACCGGGGTCTCGTCGTGCGCCGCCGCCAGCGCGGGACCGCCTTCCACGCCGCCGCTCTGGATGAGCATGGCCAGTCTGTGCCGGTCGTACTCGGTCTCGAGACGCTCCACCTCGGCCGCGACCTCTGTGTCCAGTTCGATGCTGCACGGCCGCGTGACCTTGCGCCACTCCTCTATGTAGGCGTCGTACTCACGCTTGCCGGCGCGGCTGGCGGCCTTGTCGATGGCCACCTGGAAGCGCGGGTGCAGGACGATCTTGCTGGATCGCCGGCCATCGCGGGCTGTCACCTGGGCGGGGATGTCGCGCCACCAGATGATCGTCATCGTCGGCATCGTTTCAGGTTCCTTTCGCGAGAGCGGCTTCGACCGCCGGACGGAGGTCGCCGAGCCCGGTCATCCGTCGTTCGAAGGTGAGCCCGAGTCGATCGGCCGCGGCGCGGGCCTTTTCGGTCAGCTCCGGATCGTCGGTCTGGGCGAGATAGACGAGTCGCTTGTAGTTGCGGAAGTAGACCTCGAGCAGCTGCGGGTAGCGATCGATCCCGAGGCCCTCGATGACGAGGGTGTCGAACTGGCGGGCCAGGAAGTCGGTCAGGTAGTAGGTCCCGATCTCCTCCTCCTGGAGCGCGGCAAACGCCGCCGAGCCCGCGTAGAACTCGTAGCAGTGCATCCCGGCGATGCGTTCGATCCCCTCCCGCTCGAGCATCTCGTCGAGGACGCCGACCGTCCCGCAATCGGCGTAGGCGACGAAGATCCGGATGTCCGGACCCCAGCGCTCACGCGACTCGGCGATGCGACGGGCGACCGCGGCGGTGATCCGCTCCGGATGCTGGTGGAGCAGGGCATCGACGCCGAGCACGCGCACGCCGGGGATCGAGCGTGACAGCGCGACCAGCTCGCGGGCGAGGGCACCGCAGCCGATGACGACGAGGCGCGGGACCTCGTCGCCGGTTTCGTCGCGGTTCAGCGCCTCAGGCGTGGACGCGGGCGGCACGCCGCTCATCGATCAGGCGCCGTGCCGTTTCGGCTGCCACGCCCGCGTCACGACAGTAGGCATCAGCCCCGACTGCCACGCCGAACTCCTCGTTGAGCGGGGCCCCCCCGACGAGCACGATGTAGTCGTCGCGCAGGCCGCGGTCGCGCAGCGTCTGGACCACGACCTTCATGTACGGCATCGTCGTGGTCAGCAGCGCGGACATGCCCAGGATGTCGGCGCCGTGGGTCTCCAGGGCCGCGATGTACTTGTCGGCGTCGGTGTTGACGCCAAGGTCGAAGACCTCGAACCCGGCCCCTTCGAGCATCATCCCGACGAGGTTCTTGCCGATGTCGTGGATATCGCCCTTGACCGTCCCGATGACGACCTTGCCGATCGGCTCGGCACCGGTCTCGGCCAGCAGCGGGCGCAGGATCTCCATGCCCGCCTTCATCGCGTTGGCGGC
>CAYNGM010000509.1:0-1658 GCA_964396565.1 uncultured Anaerolineaceae bacterium
AACACGAGGATCGTGACGCGTGGCCGATCACCCCGCAGCGGGCCATCGCGGACCCGCGCCGCGCCCTCGCTCCGGAGGACATCGTGGTCAGCGATGTGGGCGCTCACAAGGTCTGGGTCGCCCGGCTCTACCAGGCCTACGAACCGAACACGGTGATCATCAGCAACGGGTTCGCGGCCATGGGCATCGCCGTGCCCGGCGCCATCGCCGCGGCGCTCGTCCACCCGGACCGCAAGGTGGTCGCGCTATGTGGCGACGGCGGCTTCCTCATGAACAGTCAGGAACTCGAGACGGCCGGGCGACTCGGGACGAACATCACGGTCGTCGTCTGGCGCGACGACGGCTACGGACTCATCGACTGGAAGCAGCGCAACGAGTTCGGCCGGCCGTTCGGGGTCGAGTTCGGGAATCCGGACTTCGTCGCCTACGCGGAGTCATTCGGGATGGCGGCCTTCCGCCCAGCGAGCACAGCTGACCTGTATCCCACGCTCATGCGCGCGCTCGAGGTGGACGGGCCGGCGCTGGTCGAGGTGCCGATCAACTACGCGGAGAACCTGCGCCTGACCGAGCGACTCGGAGCACTGGCGGGGCCGAACTGAGCTTCCACTCTGCCGTGACGAACGAGTCGAGCCCGTCCTGATCAACCCAGCACTGAATCACGCAGCGCTGGCCGGCTCCGCACGCGCCCCGAACCGCTTGGAGAGCGGAAGCAGGATCAGCAGGAGCAGGATGGCACCCACAAGCAACGTGGAGATGACCTTCGGGTCGTCGAACTGCACACCGACGACGAGGGCCGCCGAGACGTTGCGCTGTGCTGTCCCCAGGGTCATCGGGATACGAGCGCTCCCACCCGGGGCACCAAGCACGTAGCCCACGACCAGCGACCCTCCCGCGAGCGCGAGCAGAGCGGCGATCCCACCGGTCCCGATCAGGGCCAGGATGTTCGTAAGGTTGAGACCGAGGCCGACGACGAGCAGCACGAGCAGGGCGATCGTCGAAACCTTGTTCATGACCGGGGCGTAGTCGGCGGCGACATCGGGGTCCCGATCGCGGACCACGAGCGCCAGCCCGAGCGGGATGAGCATCACCACGATCAGCGACTGGGCGATCGCCATCGGGTCCACCGTCGTACCCGGCAGGAGGAACGGCAGGACGACCGGCAGATAGGCGACGCTCACGACCATGAGCAGGACCATCAACCCGACCCCGAGGGCGATGTCGGCCCGGGCGAACTGGACGAGCTTGGGCAGGAACGGTGCCCCCGCCGCGGCCCCCAGAAGGATGACCGCGGCCGCGACACTCGCGTCCAACGCGATGACCCGGGTGATCGCGAACGCCAGCAGCGGCACGGCGACGAAGTTGGCAAGGAGTGCCAGCACGACGAAACGGACATCCCGCAGGGGCGCCATGATCTGGCCCACCGTCAGACTCAGCCCCATCGCCACCATGCTGGCCACGACGAACGCAAGACCAGCCAGCTGGGCGAGGACGCCCAGCAACTCCGGCGCGGTCATCGTGCTCGCGATCGTGTCATCGTCCAGACAAGATAGCCGACCGGGCGGGTGATCGTTCGCCAGCTTCCACGGTCAGGCCACGTAGGCCGCCAGGTGCTCCCCGGTCAACGTGCTGCGCGCCGCGACGAGTGCGGATGGCGTGCC
>CAYNGM010000510.1:0-1654 GCA_964396565.1 uncultured Anaerolineaceae bacterium
TCGGCCGGTCGAGTCGAAGTAGGTGTCGGGGACGCTCACCGGTCCATCGTACGCGCGGATGGTGGCGTCGGCACTCCGTCGCGATGAGTCGTCGCCGCCCCGACCGACTCGCCCGGTAGGATTCCCGGATGGCCCTCGACATCGCACTGCTCCCGATCGCCCTGCTGCTGATCCTCGCGGGGGCCGAGCTGTTCACCAACGGCATCGAGTGGTTCGGGCACAAGCTCGAGCTCGCGGAGGGGGCCGTCGGGTCCGTGCTGGCGGCGGTCGGCACCGCGATGCCCGAGACGATGATCCCGGTCATCGCCATCCTGTTCTCGTCCGGCGAGGGTGCCCATGACATCGGGGTCGGGGCGGTCCTTGGTGCGCCGTTCATGCTGGCCACCCTGGCCATGGCGGTCACCGGCATCGCGGTCCTGGCCCGGGCGCGATCCAATGGTTCTGACGTGATGGCCGTGGACAAGGTCGTGCTCGTCCACGACCTCAAGTACTACGCCGTCTGTTACGCGCTGGCGATCGCCGTCGCCTTCGTCCCTCCCGATCTGTTCGGTGTGCGGATCGGCGTGGCACTCGTGCTCATCGGCATCTACGCGTGGTACGTGAAGGAGCACTTCGAGGCGGACACGACCGTCGATGCGGTCGACCTCGCGCCCCTGCGCTTCCGCCGGCTGGATCGCTCGGCTCATCGCGAGGACCCGGCCGTCCCGCGTCTGCGCGTCGTCAATGTCCAGGTCCTGATCGCCCTCGCGCTGATCATCATCGGGGCGTTCGTCTTCGTGGACGCGGTGGGCGCGCTGGCGAGCCAGGTGGGCGTCGACGAGGCGCTCCTTGCCTTGATCATCGCCCCTATCGCGACGGAGCTCCCCGAGAAGTTCAACTCCGTCATCTGGGTCCGCCAGCGCAAGGACACTCTGGCGATGGGCAACATCACCGGTGCGATGGTCTTCCAGAGCGCCATCCCGACCGTCGTAGCCCTCCTGTTCGCCGGTGCGGCCTGGACGGTCAGCAGCGACACCGCCCTCGCGTTCGTGTCGGCCGGGATCGCCTTCGTCTCGATCTTCCTGATCTTCGGCATCGGGCGGTCGCACGAGCTCCGCGGTCGCCGGCTGCTGATCGGAGGTGCCCTGTACCTTGTCTACGTGGCGGTCGTCCTGGCTCAGCTCCTGGGCTTCGGCGCCTGAACATCGGGCGTCTGGACCTCGCGAGAGGCAGGGGCGGCGTGGTTGGCGGACGGTCGCCAGCGGAGCGGACTACGATGCGAGCCATGACGACAGTGACCGCCCATGTCCCCGGCTTCCGCGTCATCGAGCGCGAACACAGCATCCCCCTCGACCACGACGACCCCGACGGCCAGCGCATCACGGTATTCACAAGGGAGGTGGCCGCACCAGGCGGCGAAGATCGTCCGTACCTGGTATTCCTGCAGGGCGGCCCCGGCTTCGAGGCCACGAGGCCGTTCAGCAGGCCGGCGGTCCCCTGGGTCGAGCGGGCCCTGCGTGACTACCGGGTCCTGCTCCTCGACCAGCGCGGGACCGGGCGGTCGACACCGGTCGGCGAGATCCCGGGCGCCAACCCGGCGGAGCAGGCGGCGTATCTCATGCACTTCCGGGCCGACGCGATCGTCCGCGACTGCGAGTGGATCCGCGAGGAGTTG
>CAYNGM010000511.1:0-1653 GCA_964396565.1 uncultured Anaerolineaceae bacterium
ATCGAGACGGCACATCGACCGCAGCCGCCGTCCTCGCAATCGGCCGTTCATCAGACCACCGTTGCGCACCATCGCGATGGACCGCGCTCGGGCTATCCGCTCCGCGACGACCGAGGAAGACTCAGGCTCCCGCTCGGTCACGAGCGCCCTGGGTCGGACGTTCGGCATCTGGACCCACAGGTCTATCCGGTCGCGCAGTGGACCGGACACCCGACGGGAATAGCGTTCCACCTCGGTCACCGTGCAGCGACAGCGACCCTCGGGATCAGTGCCGGCGTAGCCGCACGGACACGGGTTCATGGCCGCCACGAGCTGGAACCTTGCCGGGAACGAGACCGTGCGATTCGCCCGGGCGATCGTAACCATCCCCGCCTCGAGCGGCTGGCGAAGCGCCTCGAGCACGTCGCGGTCGAACTCCGCCAGTTCATCGAGGAAGAGGACCCCGTGGTCAGCCCGGGTGATCTCGCCCGGCACCAGGTTCCGGCCGCCACCGACCAGTGCCGCCGCAGATGCCGTGTGGTGCGGTGACCGGAATGGAGCAGTCCGGCGAAGCTGCCGGATCGGCCCCTCCCCGGCTGCCGAGGCCACGATCGTGACGGCCAGCGCCGCCGCGTCGTCGAGCGGTGGCAGCAGCCCCGGGATGGTCCGCGCGAGCATGGTCTTGCCGACTCCGGGCGGGCCGATGAGCAGCAGACCGTGGCCGCCCGCCATGGCGATCTCAAGGGCGCGCCGCGCGGCATGCTGGCCGCGAACCTCGGCGAGGTCCGGAAGACCCGATCCTGGTTCGTCTGCACCGGTCGCGAACGAGGGCGCTGGCTCACCGGAGGCGATGGTCACCCGCGGCATGGAGTTCGGAGGCCGGCGTGGGTGCCGCCCGCGGACGGCTATACCTGCCTCGGCCAGCGTGGTTATGCCATCGACCACGACCTCCGCCACCAGCCGCGCCTCATCGGCGGTCGCCTCCGGGACGAGCACCCTGCGCACACCCGCCCGAGCCAGTGCCGCGACCATCGGCAGGACACCCGGGACCGGACGTATCTCCCCCCCGAGCGACAGGGCCCCGATCATGGCAATCCGCTCGCCACCCGAACGAAGCTGCTCGGAGCCGAGCAGGATCCCGACCGCCATCGCAAGGTCGAGTGACGTACCGGCCTTGCGCAGCTCGGCCGGCGCCAGGTTGATCGTGATCCGCCTGGGCGGGAAGACGTACCCGGAGTTGCGGATGGCTCCACGGACCCGTTCGCGCGCCTCCTGGAGGGCGGTGTCGGGCAGCCCGACGATGGTGAACCCGGGCAGTCCGGGTGCGACATCGACCTCGACACGGATAAGCCGTCCTTCGAGGCCGTCGAGGTTCGCCGCCGGGAGCACTGCCAACATGCGCGCCACCCTAGCGACGCACGCTAACCCCTCGATCAACGGCACCTTACCGGCCGCTTATCCGCAGCCGGATCATCACGACCCGCGCCGGCACGCCCTCCGCGCCCGAGCGCGGCGATGTTCAGCGAGCGGGTGCGAGTGCGGTCGTCGCAGCGACCGGCTTGTCGACGGCCCGAGCGAACCCGAGGACCGACGCGCCGAGCGGCGAATCGGCCTTGGTGAACATGAACGGTGCACCCGAGTTGAGGGCGCTGATCGCGCCGCGGTACTCGTTGA
>CAYNGM010000512.1:0-1652 GCA_964396565.1 uncultured Anaerolineaceae bacterium
TCACCTCGATCGCGTCCTGGTCACCCAGGTAGTCGGAGCCCTTGATCGTGTCGAACGCGTGGGACTCCCACGAGTCGTCGACGTCGAGGGCCGCGTTGATGCCGCCCTGCGCCGCATTCGAATGCGAGCGGACGGGATGGACCTTGCTGATGATTCCGACCGAAACGCCCTTCTCGGCGGCTGCGAGGGCCGCGCGCTGTCCGGCGAGTCCGGCTCCGATCACCAATACGTCATGTTCAGGCACGAGGGCATCCTATGTGGTCGTCGGGCTCGGCGGCGGTACGGAAATCCGATGCTGGCGGTCGGTTTTTCCGCGTTCCGCCTTCAGTCGACGGGTGCCCGTCCGGAGACGTTCGAACCACGGTGCCGGACCTCCGGACCAGGTATGTTCATCGACCCATGAGCTCGAGATCCGAGAGTAAGAAAGCCGCTCGTGAAGCCCGCCTCGCCGCCGAGAAGGAAGAGGCGAGCAAGCAGGGCCGGCAGCGAATCTGGGCGCTGGTCGGGGGTTCCGTCCTGCTCGCCGCGATCGTCGTCGTCGCCCTGATCGTGATCAGCTCCGGCGGCTCCGACGACAGCACCACCGAGACCGGCGACGTCGCCGTCTTCGACGGCATCCCCCAGCAGGTCAACGTCCTCGGCGATCCCGACGCCCCGGTGACGATGGTCGAGTTCGCCGACCTCCAGTGCCCGTTCTGCAAGGAATACACCGTCGACGTGCTGCCCGACCTCGTCGAGAAGTACGTCAAGTCCGGCGACGTGAAGATGGAGCTGAACCTGCTCACCTTCATCGGCACTGACTCGCAGACGCTCGCCGCGGCGGCGTACGGCGCCGCGGAGCAGGACCTGATGTGGCAGTGGGCCGACGTCGCCTACGCCCGCCAGGGCGCCGAGAACTCCGGCTACGCCGACAGTGCGTTCATCGATTCGGTCTCCGAGGCGGCCGGCGCGAATGCCTCCGAGGTCAATGACGCGGCCGGCTCCTCCGAGGTCAGCGGGCAGATCACCGATGCCGCCGACGCCGCGCAGGCGGCCGGCATCTCCTCGACGCCGAGCTTCCAGATCGGGCCGACCGGTGGCGAGCTCACGACGCTGAACGTGAACCAGCTCGAGACCTCCGAGTTCGAGGACGCGATCGACCAGCAGCTCGCCGACGCCGGGAAGTAGCCCTTGAGCCGGCTCTGGGCCGACCGGCCCACGATGATCGCGACCGTCCTCACGCTCGCCGGAATCGCGATCGCCACCTACCTCACCGTCGTCCACTACGAGGGCCTGAACCCGGTCTGCACGACCGGCGGCTGCGAGAAGGTCCAGGCGTCCAGCTACTCGGAGATCGGTCCGATGCCGGTCGCGCTGCTCGGGTTGATCGGATACGTCCTGATCCTGATCTCCCTGTTCGTGCCGGGCGACATCGGCCGCGCGATCACGTTCATGCTGACGCTGATCGGATTCGCGTTCAGTGTCTACCTCACCTACCTCGAGCTGCACGTGATCGACGCGATCTGCCAGTGGTGCGTCGGCAGCGCCGTCGTGATGACGCTGCTGTTCATCGCGTCCCTGTTCAGGTTGCTGCGTCTCGCAGGGCCCGGCCGACCTGCTCCAGGGTGACGATCCCGGTCAGGCGCCCGTCGGCGTCGACCGCGGCGAGGCCG
>CAYNGM010000513.1:0-1639 GCA_964396565.1 uncultured Anaerolineaceae bacterium
TCGCGGACGTGCACCTCGCCGGTGTCAAGATCGACCTCCACCCTGGCCACACAGGCAGCCCAGCCGAAGGCCGGGTAGGCGTCACCGGTGTACGTCTCGTCGTCGAACGGCGTCCCGGTCGGGTCCGGTTCGTAGCGCTGATCCACGCGCAGCGAGCCACGCTCGCGGGCGTACTCGACGTACGAGTCGGCGAACGGCGCACCGGTCGCCCACTCGACCGTCTCGCGCATTCGACGGGCCGCCTTGATCGCCAGTCCACCCACGACCATGGTCGTCCGCGAGGCGACCGTCGGTCCGGAGTCGGGGACCTCCGCCGTGTCGGGCTGGGCGACCTCGACATCATCGGCCGCGATCCCGAGCGCATCTGCGACCATCATCGGGAAGATGGTCCGGGTCCCCTGCCCCATCTCGGTCGAGGCAAGCAGGACACGGATCCGGGCGTCGTCGGTCAGTTCGACCGAGGCGACGCTCGCGAGGTGGACCTCGCCGGACCCGGTGAACCCGGCGCCGTGCCAGCCAAGCGCGAGACCGATCCCGGATGCGTGCCGCTCAGGCTCGGTGCGCAGGGCGGCCGTCGGGACCGTGCCTGACCCCGCGCGACGATGGCGCGCCTCCCCGGTCCGGGCACGAAGCCTGACGAACTCCGATGCCTCGGCGGCGCGCTCCAGGACCTCCTCGGCCGCCACGCTCTCGCGCAGGACCTGGCCGGTCGGCGTACTGTCGCCGGGCCGGTAGACGTTGCGCCGGCGGATCTCCAGCGGCGAGAGCCCAAGGGTCTCGGCGATCCGCTCGAGATGGATCTCGGCCGCGAACTCGACCTGCGGAGCCCCGAACCCGCGAAAGGCACCGTTGGGCGGTGTGTTGGTCCGCGTGGCGCGGGCCCGGATCCGGACGGCCGGACAGCGGTACGGGCCACCGGCATGCAGGGCGCCCCGCGACAGGACGACCGGGGTGAGCGTGCAGTACGCGCCGCCGTCCATCACGACCTCGATATCCTGGGCGACGAGCGTCCCGTCACGCATCACGCCCGTCCGGTGGCGGACGATGGCCGGATGGCGCTTGGTCGTGGCCGCGATATCCTCGTGACGGTCGTAGATCATGCGCACCGGACGGCCCGACTTGCGGGCGAGAAGCGCGGCATGGAGTCCGATGACCGAGGGGAACTCCTCCTTGCCCCCGAACCCGCCACCGGTCTCCGCCTGGATCACCCGGGCCGCCCGTGCCGTCAGCCCCAGCCCACGCATCAGTGCGCCGTGGAGGTAGTACGGACACTGCAACGAGCCCGTGACGGTGACCCCGCCGCCCTCGGTCGTCTCGGCGATCATCGCGTAGTTCTCGATGTACAGCTGCTCCTGGTGGCCGACCCGGTACTCGCCGTCGAGCACGACCTCGGCCGTGGCGAACGCCGCGTCCAGGTCGCCTCTCTCGATCAGATAGGTCGCGAAAGTGTGCTCGGAGACAAGGGGATCAAAGACCGGCGGGAGTGGCGTGGTCCGTGGTCTGGCCCGACGGCGTGCCTCGCGCAGCGTAGCCTGGTCGGGTGCGGCGATCAGGGCGAGCGGCTCGGCGTGGTGCCTGATCTCGCCACCGACCGGCACCAGGATGGGCTGGTCGTCCTTGACCGAGCTCACCACGTTGT
>CAYNGM010000514.1:0-1636 GCA_964396565.1 uncultured Anaerolineaceae bacterium
AGCGCACCCTGACGAACCAGCCCGAGCGATGCTCCGCCTGAGTCGCGCGCGTCGGCCCCGGCCGGGCGATGTTCCGTGGCGACTACGGCCAATGCCCTATTGCGACGGCCCGCGCGCGACGGTCAACCTCCCGATCGGTCGTCGCACGACCCACCGCCGGGGAGCGGGGCGTGAACCTGCACGCGCGCTCGGCGCGCTCTGCTCCCCGATCCGGTGCCTCGCGACTTGGTGAGCGAGGACAGGATCCCTGATCGATCCAACCTCCTCGGGTCGGTCCGGGCCCTGAACCGGGCGCCGCGTAGCAGACCGACGGTGGATCGAGCTGCCGGGGACCTCGGGTTCCGTGCCCCGCCCCCTCGCGGCACGCTAGAATGGTCGAGGCGAGCAGTGACCCGTCGCGGGTTCGCTTGTCCGCCATCCAGAGGGTCGTCCGTATCCGGGCTGCGTACCGCCCAGTCCACCGGGTGCGTCGCTCGAAGGGAGATCGCTTGACCGGGATCTGGTACATCGTCGGCTTCGCCATCGCCGGAGTGTCGTTCGTCTTCCTGACGATCGGCGCCGCGTGGCTCATCTCGCACCGCAATCGCGGCGATGAGCACAAGGGCCTGCCCTATGAATCCGGCATCGACACCTTCGGGGATACCCACGGCCGGTTCGGCCTGTCCTTCTACATCTATGCGCTGCTGTTCGTGGCCTTCGACATCGAGGTCATCTTCATCTACCTGTGGGCGATGGCCTTCGGGGACCTTCTCCTGGGCGGCCTCGTGAGCATGCTGATCTTCGTCGGCATCCTCCTCCTCGGACTCGCCTACGCCTGGCGGAAGGGGGCGCTTACGTGGCGCTGACACCGGACCTCCCGGGCGGGGCGGGCGAGACCGGTTCCCCGGTCGCGCCGACGGATGGTTCCGTGGTCACCGCACCTGACACTGACGGTGCGGTCAGCGTCCCGCTGATCGTCCCCAATACGCTCTGGCAGGCGGCCGACCCGGCCGCGTATGACGGCGGCCGTGCCAGCGACATCACCCATCTAGCCGAGTTCGAGGCGAGCGGTGCCGGACGTCGCGACGACGCGCGCTGGGGTGGCTTCCTCGAGGTCGTCCCGACCACGGCGGATTACGTCCTGGACCTGATCCGGATGAACAGCCTGTGGCCGCTCCTGTCGGGGCTCGCCTGCTGCGCCATCGAGATGATGTCCACCGCGACGTCCAAGAACGACATCGACCGCTGGGGGATGTTCCCGTTTCGGGCGTCGCCGCGCCAAGCTGATGTGCTGATCGTCGCCGGGACCCTGACCACCAAGATGGCCGGACCGCTGGTTCGTCTCTGGGAGCAGATGCCAGAGCCCAAGTGGTGCGTGGCGATGGGCGATTGCACGTGCTCCGGTGGTCGCTACAAGCGGAGCTACTCGACCATCGAGGGGATCGATCGGGTCATGCCCGTGGATGTCTACATCCCCGGTTGTCCACCCCGTCCGGAGGGTCTCATCTACGGGATGATGAAGCTCCAGCAGTTGGTCAAGGACCGCCGCGGCCACTGGCCGGACCGGGCCATCGGACCGACCGTGCCGGCGGACATCTGAGGATGGACCGAGCCTTCAAGTCCCGGCTGGAGAGCCGCTTCGGCGACGTCCTGACCG
>CAYNGM010000515.1:0-1634 GCA_964396565.1 uncultured Anaerolineaceae bacterium
TGGCTCCATCTCGACGGTCTCGGTCGATCTTGTCACCGCGGTCCTCGAAGATCCGACAGTCCTTCACGAAAACCTGGCTCGGGTCGGGAGTGAACGCGATCGACTGGCCGGTGGTCTCGCAGCGCTGGGCTGGGACGTACGCCCATCGGTGACCAACTTCCTGCTGGTACGTCTCGATTCCCGCGAGCATGCCTCGTTCATGGCCGAGGCGCTGCTGGGCAACGGACTCATCCCGCGCACGTTCGGGGTCGATCATCCGTTGGCAGACCACCTCCGGGTGACCGTCCGCGATCGGGACGAGAACGACCGCTTCATCGCTGTCGCTGCCGCCGGACAGCGAGCCTGGCAGACCCGAACCGAGGAGAGCCGCCCATGACCACACCGCTCGGCAGCCTGGATGTGGGGGCGCGTGACGGTCGGTGCGTGACGGTCACGCGGCGCACGCGCGAGACGGACATCACCGTCACCCTGGACCTTGACGGATCCGGTGCTGCGGCAGTCGCGACGGGTGTCGGCTTCTACGACCATCTGCTCACCTCGTTCGCCCACCACGGCTTGTTCGATCTGACCATCGAGGCCGCCGGCGACCTCGAGATCGACGAACACCACACGGTCGAGGACGTGGCGCTCGTGGTCGGCGCGGCATTCGCCGAGGCACTCGGCGATCGTGCCGGCATCCGTCGGTTCGGTGACGCCTCGGTGCCCATGGACGAGGCGGTCGCTCGCGCCGTCGTGGACGTCGGTGGTCGGCCCTATGCCGTCATCGACCTCCCGTTTCGGGGCGAGCGAGTCGGGATGCTCTCGCTCCAGCTGATCGAGCATGCCCTCGAGTCGTTCGCGAGGACGTCCGGAACGACGCTGCACCTGAGCGCGAGCGGTCGCAACGACCATCACATGGCCGAGGCGGCATTCAAGGCACTGGCCAGGGCCGTGCGGGTCGCCTGCGAGACCGATCCCAGGCGGGTCGGCGTGGCCTCTACCAAGGGTTCACTCGGGTGACGGCATGCTGCACAGGGCCGGTTCGGTGACCACCGTCGCGGTCATCGACTATGGAGCCGGCAACCTGGTCAGCATGGAGCAGGCTCTGCTCCGGGTCGGTGCCGACGTCGTGGTCGCCGACGGTCCGGCGATGCTCGATGGTGCCGACGCGATGATCGTCCCTGGGGTCGGGGCCGCCGCTCCGGCGATGGAGCGCCTGCACGCCGCCGGACTGGTAGAGCCGATCCGTGCCTGGATCGCCGCCGATCGGCCGCTCCTGGGCGTCTGCCTTGGCCTGCAGCTGCTGTTCGAAGGCAGCGACGAGGATGGGGCGGTGACCCTCGGGGTGGTCCGCGGACGGACGGTGCGACTCAGCGACTCACCGACCCTGCCGCACATCGGCTGGAACCAGGTCGTGCGGCGGCGCCAGGATCCCCTCTTCGAGGGCATCGCCGACGCTGCCGACCTGTACTTCGTGCACTCGTACGCCGGGGCACCCGCCGGCGGGATCGGTGACGACATCGTGCTGGCGACCACGGAACACGGCGGGTCGTTCGTGTCGGCCATCTCGCGCGGTCGGCTGTGGGGCGTCCAGTTCCATCCGGAACGCAGCGCCGACGATGGTCTGCGACTGCTCGGGAACTTCGTCCGTCTTG
>CAYNGM010000516.1:0-1630 GCA_964396565.1 uncultured Anaerolineaceae bacterium
CGCCCAGCCGTCGCGACCCCTCGTAGAGCGTGACATCGTGGCCGCGTTCGGCGGCCACCGCGGCCGCCTTCAGGCCGCCCGGGCCACCCCCAACGACCATGACCCGGCGCGGGGTCGAAGCCGGAACGCGCGTCCCGTAGTCGAGCTCGCGTCCGCTCTCCGGATACTGGATGCACGAGATCGGATAGCCGGCGTGGAAGTGCCCGATGCACGCCTGGTTGCAGCCGACGCATGCGCGAATCTCGTCAAGGCGCCCCGTCGCGGCCTTCTGAGGCAGCAGTGGATCGGTGATCAGCGCACGGGTCATCACGCATGCGTCGGCCTGCCCGAGTTCGAGAACGCGCTCCGCCTCCTGGGGCTGGTTGATGCGCCCTGCCACGAAGACCGGGACCGAAACGACGGAGCGTGTCCGCTCTGCCATGGGTGCCGTGTAAGCGTTCGGGACGGTCATCGGCGGGACGATGTGGTCGGAGCCCGCCAGCGTCGCCGAGGTGCCGGCCACGACGCTCACGTAGTCGATCAGGCCGTCGGCGTCGATGATCCCCAGGGCCGGCAGCACATCGTCGGGCGTGAGCCCCTCGGGCGTGATCTCATCGATCGAGATGCGCAAGCCCACCACCGGTTTCCGACCGATCGTGGAACGGATGGCGGCGATCGTCTCGCGCAGGAAGCGCAGGCGGTTCTCCGGGGAGCCCCCATAACGGTCGGTGCGCAGGTTCACACGCGGGTTCAGGAATTGCGCTGGCAGGTAGCCGTGACTGGCCACCACTTCCACGCCGTCGAGCCCGGCCTCGACGAGCCGGCGCGATGCGCTGGCATAGCCGTCGCGGATCTCCTCGATGAGCGCGATGGGCATGGCCCGCGGCATGACGTGGAACCGCTCGTTGGGTACTGCCGAGGGCGCCAGGGCGACCGGCAGGGTGCCGTCCATCGATTCCATCAGCTCGCGACCGTCGTGGAAGACCTGGCCGACGATCGCCGCGCCGTGCTCGTGAACGGCGAGGGCGAGGCGTCGATATCCTGGGACGCAGTCGTCGTCGGTCGCCATCAGGACGTGCGACGTATAGCGGGCACTCTCGTGGACGCCCGCCACCTGGACGACGATGAGCCCGACGCCACCGGCCGCGCGAGCAACCTGGTAGGCGATGAGTCGTTCGGTCACCAGACCGTCCACCGCCATCACGGTGTCGTGACCGGACGAGATGATCCGATTGCGGAGCGTGATGCTGCCGACCCGGAGCGGCGTGAACAGGCGCGGAAATCGGCTCGGGGTGGGATCCATCGTTGCGTTCCCGACCTGCGGCGAAATGGTGGCGCCATCCTAGCGTCGGGCGCGGCCGGCGAGGGTGATCGAGGCGACCTGCGCGACAGGTCCGCGCGTCCCCGTTACCATCCGCGCCAGCGACCGCGCGCCGACGACGCACGGCCATGGCCAGGTGAACGACTCGATGGAACAGATCCGGCGATCCCCAGCACTGCTCATCGCGATCGGCGCAGCCGTGGTGGTCGCCGTGATGCTCCTTGTCGCCCTGCTCACCCGCGGGAGCGAGTCCGACGGTCTGACCGGCCGCAACTGGCAGCTCTCATACCTGACCGGAACGCAGCCGGCGTTCCAGGGCGTGGTCCCGCA
>CAYNGM010000517.1:0-1602 GCA_964396565.1 uncultured Anaerolineaceae bacterium
CCCCGACATGGCGAAGGGGCGCGCCGCGAGCATCCCGGTCCGGGTGCAGGCGGCGATCGAGAACGACGAACTCTTCGTCCGGTTCCAGTGGAAGCCGACCGTCACTGGTCAGAAGAAGATCGACGAGAAGAGTGCCGCGAAGATCAGCGTGATGCTCGACGCGGGCAAGGTGCGGTACGCCGCCCAAGGCGGCTGCTGGGCCGCGTGTCACGACGACCTGCGCAGCATGCCCGACGTCAATCCCGCCGCGAAGGACCACCCGCGGGCGAAGGAGCTCGACATCCGCGGCAACGGCCCGACCAAGTACCTCTCGGAGAGCCGGACCGACATCTCGACGGCGAAGCCGCGGGGCGGGTGGGACAGGCTCAAATCGGCCGCGGACTACGAGGGGATGATGAAGGACGGAGTGTTCCTCGAGTTGTGGCAGTGGCGCAGCGGCGACTCGACGCGCCTCGGCAGTGTGGCCGACGCGCGCCGGCTCAAGGCGTCGAAGGACCTTGCCGAGGGCAAGCTCGAGGATGGCGTCTACACGGTCGTTTTCCGGCGGAAGCTCGCGGGTGGCCCCGGGATGCACGAGCTCGTACAGGGCAAGACCTACAACATCGGGTTCGCGATCCACGACGACCACGCCGATCTGCGCTACCACCAGGTCTCGCTCGGCTACACGCTGGGCATCGGCGCCAAGGCGGACATCACCGCGGCGAAGAACTGACGCTGCGGATGCGGTTGCACGCGGTCGGCCTGCGTGCATCGGACCGGCGATACGGAACGGGGGCTTCGCGCCCCCGTTTCCCTTCGGGGAGCCTCGAAGGCACGATTCCCGCGAGCGACCCGGTCGGGCGCTCGAAGGCGCGCAGGTGGACCCGTTCGACGCCGCGCCGATCCTGCGCGCGTGCCCGCGGAGGTGGCGCACGACGCGCGGGTCGGGTGCACAATGGGCAGCCTCGCGGCAGGCCCCGAGCCGTCCGGACATGAGCAAGCTCTCGATCCTCGTCCTGCTGTTCCTCTCGGCGTGCACCGGCATTCCCGACAACGTGACGCCTGTCGAGGGCTTCAAGCTGGAGAGGTACCTCGGGAAGTGGTACGAGATCGCGAGACTCGACCACGCTTTCGAGCGGGGCCTGACGCGGGTGACGGCGGAGTACGGCCTGCGCGACGACGGCACGGTCAGGGTGGTCAACCGCGGCTGGTCGGCCGGCGACGGTCGCTGGAAGGAGGCGGAAGGCACCGCTTCCTTCGTTGGCGCTCCGGACGTCGGGCACCTGAAGGTCTCGTTCTTCGGCCCGTTCCATGGCTCCTACGTCGTGTTCGGGCTCGACGAGGCGACCTACCGTTACTCGCTCGTGAGCGGCCACTACAAGTCGTACCTGTGGATCCTGGCCAGGACACCGACGCTCGACAAGCCCTCGCTGGACGCGCTCGTCGCCAAGGCGTCCGCGGCGGGTTTCGATACGGACAAGCTGATCTTCGTCGGTCACGACTGACCGAAATGGCTTACGCTATGCGCCGTCCACCCTCCCGACGAAAGGAGCAGCCCATTGGCAAAACCTAACTATGCGTTTGCGAAGCGGCAGCGCGAGCTCGCCAAGCAGAAGAAGAAGG
>CAYNGM010000518.1:0-1601 GCA_964396565.1 uncultured Anaerolineaceae bacterium
GCCTGCATCGTCCGGGGTGTGCGGACCGCCCTCGGTGTCACGTCATTGACCGTGAGCGACCGGGGTGTGCGCCATGGGGTGCTCGTGGAGCGCTTCGGACCCTGAGCGGCGGCACGTGCCGCGCCTCATGGTCCGCCGTCCGCGCCCGGGCGTCGCACGGGTTGCATCCGCCATCCGGGGACCCGTACGATGCCCACGACCCGGGCAGCACACGTACGGGGTCCGTCCACGTTCCGCTCAGGCGGGACACCCACCGCTCTGGTGACTCTGGATGCATGGACCCGCGATGTGCCGCCGGGATCGGAGGATCGACCCATGGCTACCGTCACGTTCGACCACGTGAGCAAGCTCTACGGCGAGTTCCGCGCCGTGAACGACCTGAGTCTCCAGATCGGCGATGGCGAGTTCATGGTCCTGGTCGGACCATCGGGCTGCGGCAAGACGACCAGCCTGCGGATGATCGCCGGTCTCGAGGAGATCACTTCGGGCGAGTTGCGCATCGGTGACCGCGTGGTCAACGACGTGGCGCCCAAGGACCGCGACATCGCGATGGTCTTCCAGAGCTACGCGCTCTATCCGCACATGACCGTGCGTGACAACCTCGCCTTCGGACTCAAGCTGCGCAAGGTCCCCAAGGCCGAGATCGAGCGCCGGGTCAAGGAGGCGGCCGCGACCATCCAGCTCGACAACCTGCTCGACCGCAAGCCCAAGGAGCTGTCCGGTGGCCAGCGTCAGCGCGTCGCCCTCGGTCGGGCGATCGTCCGTGAGCCCGCCGTGTTCCTGATGGACGAGCCGCTCTCCAACCTCGATGCCAAGCTGCGTGTCCAGACCCGTGCCGAGATCGCCCGGTTGCACCAGCGCCTCGGCACGACCATCGTGTACGTCACCCACGATCAGGTCGAGGCGATGACGATGGGCAGCCGGATCGCGGTCATGGACCAGGGGGTCCTCCAGCAGGTCGGCACCCCGCAGGCCCTCTACGACACGCCGGTCAACCGCTTCGTCGCGGGTTTCATCGGCAGCCCGGCGATGAACTTCGTCGACGTCACGGTCGAGGGCGCGGGCGAATCGGCCCGACTGGCCGGGCCCCCCGGCTGGAACCTTCCACTCCCCGATCGCCTGCGCGACGCGGCCGGTGCCAGCGGACGCCACCTCGTCATCGGCTTCCGTCCGGAGCACCTCGACATCGGCGAGGCATCCGCCACGGCCGGATCGTTCTCGGCACGTGCCGACGTCGTCGAGTACCTGGGGAACGAGGAGTTGCTCCATCTGAGCACCGCCGACAAGGACGTCGTGGCTATCGTCAACTCATCTCATGGGGTCAAGACCGGCGACACCGTCAGCCTCGCCATCCCGCTCGACAAGCTGCATCTCTTTGATCCCGATAGCGGCGAGTCGCTGTCATCGAGCCAGCCGGCGGTGGCCGCCTGAGCGACGACGACCAGGACCGAGTCGATCCGGCCGCTCCGGGAGCCACCCGCGGGGCGGCCGATCCGTGGCGCGCCCTGCTCGAGGAACGCGTGCTCGACAGCCAGGTGCTGCACCGCGGCCGCTACGTGACCTTCCGGGTCGACAGCGTGGAGCTCCCCGACGGTCGCCGT
>CAYNGM010000519.1:0-1599 GCA_964396565.1 uncultured Anaerolineaceae bacterium
GCTTCTCCTGGGTCGCCACCCGGAACGCCTTGCGGACGATCTCCGGGATGGCCGCGGTCCGTTCCACCCGGGTGTTCCACTTGGTGACCGGTTCCATCATCCGGACGATGTCGACAACCTGGTGGGCCTCCTTGTGAAGCTTGGCCGATGACGCCTGGCCGGTGATGGCGACCAGCGGTGCGCGGTCCAGATAGGCGTCGGCGACCCCGGTCACGAGGTTGGTCGCACCTGGTCCCAGGGTCGCCATC
Source organism: uncultured Anaerolineaceae bacterium (assembly GCA_964396565.1). Taxonomy (GTDB): domain Bacteria; phylum Chloroflexota; class Limnocylindria; order Limnocylindrales; family CSP1-4; genus SPCO01. Next base: position 249 of record CAYNGM010000519.1, read on the forward strand.
GCGACTGCCGCCCGCCCGGTCAGACGTCCGTGGACGTCGGCCATGAATGCCGCGCCCTGCTCGTGTCTGGTCGTGACATGACGGACTTCCGGGTGCTCGGCCAGCGAGTCGAGGATGTCCATGGTCTCCTCGCCGGGCACGGAGAAGACGGTCTCGCAGGACTCGGCGACGAGGCACTCGACGAGGAGGTCGGCTGCGCGACGGGGACGTTCGGTGGCTGGACTCATCGCGTGCACGTCTCCTTGTGGGTGTTGGGTTCGAGCATACCCAAGAAGTGCGGTTCCGCCCGACGACCGGCCAGCCGCCAAGGGGGAGTCCAGCCATCTCCCGACATCCGGCGTAACGTGGCCCACGGAGGTGTGCTGATGGTGGACGGACGAACGATCGTGGTGACCGGTGCGACCGGGACTCTGGGCCGCGAGGTGCTCGCGGCGTTGGAGGCGCGTGATGGCTTGATCGCCCGGGCCGTCAGCCGACAACCGGCGCCGGTGGGCCTGCCGGAGGGTCGCGAGTGGCGGCAGGCGGACCTCGGCCGCGACGGATTGGCCCCGGTGGTGGCCGGCGCCGATGCGCTCATCCATCTGGCCAGCGAGAAGGGCGATGGGAGCTCGGATGCCGAGGCGACCCGTCGATTGCTGGATGCCGCAACGGCTGCTCACGTTCGGCATGCGGTCGTCATCTCGATCATCGGTTGCGACCGCATCCCGCTGCCGTTCTACGCTTCGAAGCTCGCTATCGAGGCGGAGGTGCGGCAGGCCGCCGTACCGTGGAGCGTCGTCCGGGTCGCCCAGTTCCACTCGTTCGTGGAACGCCTGGTGGCATCGGCCGCGAGCCTCCCCGTGCCCAGCCCGCTCATCGCCGACCTGCGCTTCCAGCCGGTCGATGAGCGTGATGCCGCCGAGGCCCTGGTGGACGTTGCCCTGGGACCGCCCATCGGCGACGCCCCGGAAGTGGCAGGGCCACGGGTCATGACCCTTGGCGAGATCGCATCGATCTGGCTGGAGGTGACCGGCCGATCTGGTTCGCTGGTTCCGATCAGCCTTGATCGACTCGTCGCCGCGAGTTCAGGGACGCCCGCTCCGGAGAGATGGGTCCTGCCGACCCTGGCTGGCTACTCCGCCGCCTGGAACACGGCTGGTCCCGGCGCCGTGCTGGGTAGCGTGGAGTTCGAGACCTGGCTCTGTCGCCGCATCGGCGCCGGGTAGCGCCCCGCCGCCGACTGAGGCAGCCCTCCGGCGACAGGAGGACGATAGCCTCAGCATTGAACGGTCATCGATCACGACGCGATGAGTCGAGGGTAGCGGCGATGGTCGTGCAGACGAGTCGGCGGTCGACGGTTCCTGGATCAGTG
>CAYNGM010000520.1:0-1586 GCA_964396565.1 uncultured Anaerolineaceae bacterium
CCGGCCATCAGGTAGGACACGTAGCGCTGCCGCTTGGCCCGCTCCCGCCAGGCCCGGTCATCACCGGCCGCCGACGATCCGAGCATCCGCCGCAGGTTGGGGCGCTGGATGAAGAAGGCGATCCCGAGGTTCACGAAGTAGATGGACAGGGCCAGCACCAGCCACGGCTGACCGAGCATCGCCGGACCAAGGACCGTGAGCATCCCGATCCCTGTGACCGCCAGCCCCAGGCCGATCACCGTCGTCCCGTGTGACTGCGCCCAGCGCAGACCGCGAACGAACCGTCCCGGCGGCGCCGGCGCCGCGCCATCACGCCTGGCGCGCAACGTGAACGGGAGCAGGATCGATGGCAGGACGAGCCCCACCGCGAGCACGATGTGGACCACGAGAAGAACGGGGAAGACGGCGGCTGGCATCGACATCGATTGTACGGGCGGACGCCGATCCTCAGGTCAGACGCACCGCCTCGAGAGCGACCCAGTCGCCTTCGTCTGATCGGACGGTGACGTCGAAGCCATGTGCCATGAAGGCTTCGATCACCTCGTCAGCTCGATCGATGAAGATGCCGCTGGCGAGCAGCGTCCCGCCCGGTCGCAGCTCGGCGGCAAGCGATCCCGCCAACGGGATGAGGACACCGGCGATCAGGTTCGCGAGCACGACGTCGAACGGCGGTTCGCCGCTGGGCAACGATCCCTGGCGAGCCCGCACCCGACGGGTCAGCCGGTTGCGCCGGGCGTTGGCGGTGGTCGCCTCGATGGCGATCGGATCGACGTCGAGCCCGAGCGCCGATCTTGCCCCGAGCTTGACCGCGACGATGGCCAGGATGCCTGAACCGCACCCCAGGTCGAGGACGCGCGCACCCTCGAGCACACGACGGTCCGCGAGCGGCTCGAGCGCGGCAAGACACAGCCGCGTGGTCGGGTGGAGGCCCGTCCCGAACGCCATGCCCGGATCCATCGCGATCACGACATCGCCATCGATGGCGCGGTGACGACGCCAGGTCGGGCGGATGATCAGGTGCTCGCCGACACGCAGCACCGGGAAGTAGGCCTTCCATGCACCCGCCCAATCCCTCTCGTGGACGATGCGCGTCCGAAGCTCCCCGATCGTCCGCAGCCCGAACGCCTGGAGGTGTCCGAGTGCCTCGGCGACCTCACGAGCGGCGGCGTCGGCGGCGGCCGCGTCGCGAGCCGGCACATAGCCACGAACCGTCGCCGGACGCGACGGGTCGATGCGGGCGCCCAATCCCTCCTCGACGAGGTCGAAGGCGGGCTCCACGGTGGTCCCTCCGGTCGCGACCCGGCCGAGGATCTCGCTGACGGCCTCGACCGCCTCGACGTCGGCGTCGATCGCCAGCTCCAGCCAGGCACCGTCCGTCGTCGATCCAGCCCCGTCCGTGGTCGTTCGATCTCCGTCAGTCGTCGATCCAGCGCCGTCCGTAGTCGTTCGATCTCCATCGGTCGTCGATGCAGCGCCGTCGGTCGTCACCGCCGCACGCTGCGGGTCGAGCATCGCCCCACGCTAAAGACCGAGCTTCTCGCGTAACCCGCCGTGACCGACATGCTCGTCCGACTCCTTCGCGTATG
>CAYNGM010000521.1:0-1586 GCA_964396565.1 uncultured Anaerolineaceae bacterium
GGATCCGCGAGGCGGTGGCAGTCCTCGAGGCTGCGGGCGCGAGCGTGGAGGAGGTCAGCCTCCCGCACACGGAGTACGGCCTCGCGACCTACTACATCGTCGCCCCGGCGGAGGCATCGGCGAACCTCGCCCGCTATGACGGGATCCGCTTCGGACCGCGGCTCGGAGAAGGTCAGGACGTCCTGGCCGACTACCTGGCGACCCGTGGCCAGGGCTTCGGAGCGGAGGTGAAACGCCGGGTGATGCTCGGGACATACGCCCTCTCGGCTGGCTACTTCGACGCCTATTACCTCAAGGCACAGAAGGTGCGAACCCTGATCAAGGGCGATTTCGATGCACTCTGGGAGAAGGGTATCGATGCCCTCGTCGCCCCGACCTCGCCGACGGTCGCGTTCCCCTTCGGCGCACGCATGGAGGACCCCGTGGCCATGTACCTCTCCGATGCCTGCACACTCCCGGTCAACATGGCCGGCCTGCCCGGGATCTCGGTTCCAGCCGGTCTGGCTGATGGCCTGCCGGTGGGCCTGCAGCTGATCGGCGGCCCATGGTCGGAAGCGAGTCTGTTCCGACTCGCACGCGGCTACGAAGCGGTCACCGCGAACGCTCCGTGGCGGACCCAGGGGCCGACGGCGATAGTCGCCCTCGACGACCCCTCGACCCCGAGCCCGGCCGAGCGGATCGCAGCGGCTGCGTCATGAACAACGGTTTCGACCCGGCGCTGTGGGCTGACTGGTTCGTAGCGACCGGCCTCATCGGGGCGGTGCTTGCCGGCTTCGTGTCGGTCGCCCTGGCGTTCCACCTGCGCGAGATCCTGGGGAGCCCCGGAGCTTCGCAGCGTGTCGGCATCTCGATGATCCTGCTCGTGTCGCCCGCCCTTGGCGCGGTGGCCGGACTGTGGCCACTCGACACTGCCGGGCGCGTCGGGATCGCCGTCGCGCTCGTCGGGGCGGCGTGCTGGCTCGTGGCGACATGGCTCGCCCTGCGCGCCCGCCGGCGTACATCGCGCGGTTCGGGGAGCGGCGCGGGACCCTGGGTGGTGGCCGTCCAGCTCGCCACGCTGCCGGTCGTGCTCGGCGGGCTGTCGTTCGCGACCGGGATCGGCCTCGGCTTCGACTATCTCCCGCTGGGTACCGTCTGCGCCCTGGTCGGTGGCCTGATCGGAGCATGGAGCGTACTCGCGACGAGTGTCGGACGAGGCGTGGGCGTCGGCGAAGGCACGGGTGGGGGCACGCGACCGTTCGGGGGCACGGGACAGGCAGCGAGTCCAGCGCGGATCGCCGAAGGGTCGGTCGCCACGACGGATCCCACGACGCGGACCGTCCGGCCACGGCTCACGGAGCAGAGCGCAGTGCGCGACCCACAGCGTACTCGCGAGGCCAGCCCCGGACGCCCTCCCGAACGTCGCCCGTAGTACGCTCGCGGTGGCCACCGATAGAGGAGCATCGACATGGACACCGCCACTGAAGCATCGATCCGCCCACCCCTCGCTGAGCGAGCCCTCGCCGAGCGCGTCCGTGCCGTGCCGCCATCCGGCATCCGTCGCTTCTTCGACATCCTGGCCACGATGGACGACGTCATCAGCCTCG
>CAYNGM010000522.1:0-1581 GCA_964396565.1 uncultured Anaerolineaceae bacterium
AGTGGATGGCGGGTCAGCGCCGCCTCGGTCGAGACTGCCGATCCACTGGCGATGACGCGGCTGCTGCTGGCCCCGGACGTGGAGGCGATCCTGGCTGGGGCCGGCGATCCGCCCCGGGCCGAGGAGCGCGGTGCCATCCGCGAGTTGGCCGCCCTGGTCGGCGCCGCAGGCGAGCGTCGGCCGGAGGTCCCGGTGATCCTGGCCGGAGCCATGGCCGAGGGGCTGTCCTCGTTCGGTGACGTGGCTGGCCGTCCGGCCGAGGTCGTCCTTGGACCACCGCCACGGCCGATGGCCAGTGGTGGTGGGGCCGGGCCGTTGGCCGACCTGCTGCTGGAGCTCGCGCTCCCGACCGACGATCCGCGCCGAGGTATCGGACCGGCGACACAGGCGCTGGCGGATGTCCTTGATCGCCGGGTCGAGACGATCGTCCTGGGTCACGACGCATCGGTTCGCTCGTGGGCGATGCCGGCGGCCGGTGGTCAGGAAGCGGTCGCGACGCTCGCCGTGGTCCCGGCCGCCGCCGTCGCCCCCGACGATCCGGACGACGCTGCCATCGATGGCGTGCTGGTCTGGTCGACGGTTCCCTCGGATCGGCATCGGGTACGTGACCGGATGCGCGAGCTTCGGGTCGCGCCGTGGTCGGATGCCGCAGGGGATGGCGCCGCGCTGCGCATGGCCGCCACACGTGCCGCCCTCGTACGCCTTGCGTCGGCCACGCCGGAGCGCGCGCTCGAGCCCGCCCCTGACCTGGTCGTGACCGCGGGCGGCACCTGGATGTCCGTTCCTGCACCCACCGTGACCCTCGGGATCGTCGATGTCATCCGTCGTCCTGGGGCGAGCCAGTTCGCCCTCGACCACGCGCGCCTGCTCGGTGCGCTGGGGGCGATCCCGGATCGGGCGGAGCGGGTCGTCGTGTTGCGCGACCTCGCGGACGACTTGCTCGCACCTCTGGGGAGCGTCGTGACCCCGGCCGGCCTTCGCGCTGGTCGCTCCGCTGGAACGATGATGGTCCACAGCGGCGGCACCACCACGGAACTCGATCTCGTGCCGGGGGGACTGGAGCTCGTGGACCTGCCGCCCGGAGAGACCGCGACGACCGAGTTCCGCTTCCGGGACACGGTCCGGCTCGGTGGGCGCGGACGTCATTTTGCCGTCGAGGTGGCGGGCGGGCTGGGCGGATTGCTGGTGGACCTGCGCGATGTGCCGCTCCGTCTCCCTGATCGTGCCGACCGCCGACGCGACCTGCTCGGCGCCTGGCAATCGGCGCTATGGGCCGGGGCGGATCGATGAGCGCCGAGCGCGCTGACGCACGTCCGTCGGACGACCTTGGGCTCGTCGCGCGCCGGACGATCCTGAGCGAGGGCGTAGACGTCCGGTTCAGGCTCTCGCCCGGTGACCGACCGCTCGTGGCGGCGGGCGAATCGGTCGTCGCGGGAGCTCCCATCGCCGAGCGCCTGCGTGACGCGACGCTCGCGGAGGTGACCGTAGCGTCGGCCAGCGGACCGCACCCCGGTGGTCGGGGGACCCAGGGCGAGCTGCTTTTCGAGTGGCGCGGGCGCTGGCGGACCGTCACCGGTGACC
>CAYNGM010000523.1:0-1580 GCA_964396565.1 uncultured Anaerolineaceae bacterium
TGTCGTCCCCGATCTCGGACACGACCTGGGTCCAGTGGGTCTACCGCTGGGATGCCACTCCCGGGCAGCACACCATCAGGGTCCGCGCCACTGACGGAGCCGGCACACTCCAGGAGGAACGCGTCACGAGACCGGCGCCCGACGGCGCCCGCGGGTTCGACGTCGTCAACCTGAACGTGACCTGATGCTGCCTCGCCCCGTCATCGGCCGCGTCCGACCGCACGAGCACCGAACGGTATAGAGTCGATCCATGCCCAGACGACGCTACATCTTTGATCCGCCCGAGCGCTTCGTCGCGGGCACCATCGGCGAACCCGGCGAGCGAACCTTCTTCCTCCAGGCGCGCGACGGCAGTCGGGTCGTCTCGGTGGTGCTCGAGAAGACGCAGGTGGCCGTGCTGGCCGACCGTCTCGGCCAGCTCCTCGCCGAGCTCGAGCGGCGCGGGGTGCCGGGTGCCGACGCCGTGGCGACCGCCGCCACGTCGGAGACCGACATCGACGTTACGCCCCTCGATGAACCGCTCGTGGAGGCCTTCCGGGCGGGCTCCCTGACCCTGGGCTGGGACGGCGACGCGGACCGGATCCTCGTCGAGGCGCGCGCCATGAACGAGGATGGCGAAACGATCGATCCCGACGAGGACGATGACGACGACGAGGACGGTCCGGACATGCTCCGAGTGCGCATGACCCTGACCGCCACACGCGGGTTCATCGATCGCGCCAACCGGATCGTCGCGGCGGGCCGGCTGCCGTGCCCGCTGTGCGGGGCGCCACTCGATCCACGCGGCCACATCTGCCCACGTCGAAACGGTCATTACGTCAACTGACGGGCCCTCGAGCGACGGCGTGCGCGATCCTGCGCCGATCATCGGCGTCCTGCGCGATGGCGACATCGAGATCGTCGGACGCATCGTCGGCTCGAGCAACAACGCGATGTTCGTCACGGTCACGCTGGCCTGTCCGGAACCTGAGCCTCCCGTACAGCTGAGTGCCATCTACAAGCCGACCCTCGGCGAGCGTCCCCTCGACGACTTCCCCGACGGCACGTTGGCCCATCGCGAGGTCGCGGCCTGGCATGTTTCGGAGGCAAGCGGCTGGGGCATCGTCCCACCCACCGTCCTGCGTGACGGACCGTTCGGCGAGGGGATGGTCCAGCTGTACGTCGAACCCGACCCGGAGGTGGACGTGGTGGCCATGGTCATCGAGGAGGATCCGCGACTGCGCCCCATGGCGGCGTTCGATGCGGCCATCAACAACACGGATCGCAAGGGTGGCCACATCCTGCCGATCGATGGCGGCCGACACATCCACGGCGTCGACCACGGCGTCTGCTTCTCGGTCGTGCCAAAGCTCCGGACGGTGCTATGGGCGTGGCGCGGCCTGCCGCTGGAGGTGGAGGAACTGGAGGGGCTGGAGCGGATCCGCGACGCACTCGCGTCGGAACTCGGGGACGCGCTCGGCCCGCTGCTCAGCCGAGGCGAGATCCGGGCGACCGTGCGCCGGGTCGACGAACTGCTGGCCAGGCGTCGCTTCCCCCTGCCGTCACCGACCTGGCCGGCTGTGCCCTGGCCGCCCTTCTAG
>CAYNGM010000524.1:0-1574 GCA_964396565.1 uncultured Anaerolineaceae bacterium
TGGTCATGGCCGACCCGGCGCTTCGACCATTGACCGACATCTTCGCGATGCCGACCATCCTGCCGTTCGCCAACGTGTTCAGCATCGGCGATGTCCTCATCGCCGTCGGCATCGCCCTGGTCAGAGCCCTGGGGATGCGCGCATCGTCGCCGACCACCGCCAGATAGCCACGGGGCAGACTGATCGACGACGCGGCGGTGCGGTGCGTCGCGGAACCTCCCACCACGGGATCCCGGCACCAGTACTGATGGCCGATGCCCACCGCAACGACGTCCCGATACGTTCCGGATGCGGGGATGACCCCGTGACGACAGACCACGAAAGGGACGCGCGATGCAGGTGCTCAAGTCGCAGGCATTCCGGGTCATCCTGCTCCTGTCGGCGCTCGCCAGCTCCAGCCTCGTGCTGATGGCCGGCCGCCGCTGGGTGCCCTAGACCCCAAAGTCGAACGCCGCGTCGGCGCTCGCCGCCGACCGCGTGACAGTGAGAGCGGCCGTCCCGCCAGGATGGCCGCTCTTCGATTCCAGCCGCAGGGACGGGCGACCCCGATAACTGGTCGCGGACAGTTCGCGGATGTCCTGCGCCCGAACCGCTAGATTCGCGTCGCGATGCCGACACTCCCGGAACTCGGGTCCAGCCTTCCCGAGGTGGTCGTCCGGACCGCCATCGTCTACCTGTTCCTCGTCGCCATCTTCAGGATCACCGGCAAGCGCGAGGTCGGTCAGATGTCCGTCCTCGAACTCGTGGTCATCCTGATCATCAGCGACGCAGTCCAGAACTCGATGGTCGGCGAGAACACCACGATCTGGGCCGGCGTCGTGGCCGTCGTGACGCTCATCGCCCTCGACTTCGCACTGAAGGCCGCGGCGGCGCGTTTCCGTCGCGTGCGGGTCGCGCTCGAGGGCGAGCCGCGACTCCTCATCCGTGACGGCCGGGTGCTGGAACGCGCGCTACGTGAGGAGAGCGTCGAGCGGGCCGAGCTGGATGCCGCGCTCCGGGCGCATGGTGTCCTCCACCCGGCCGACGTCGCGCTGGCGGTGCTCGAGACGAACGGGACGATCAGCGTGATAGCGCGCGACCACCCGGCCTGATGCCTGGCGACGCGTCGCCAGCGGCATTGTCGTCAGCGCCTTCGCCGTCAGGACTTCCTCTGACGGGTAGCGTCTGTCGCGGCGACCTGTCCCTCGAGTTGGTCACCGAGTTCGACGGTCCGACGGAAGGCCGCCCAGACGGCCTCGCTCATGACCGTCCGCAGTCGACCCCGCTCGAGTTCATGGAGCGCAGCGGCTGAAGTCCCCCCAGGGGACGTCACCATGTTGCGCAGCTCGGCCGGGTGCATCCCGGACTGACGGGCGAACAGGGTGGAGCCCTCCAGGGTCTCGATCACCAGGTCATGCGCGATATGGCGCGGGAAGCCCAGATGGACCGCGGCATCGATCAGCGCCTCCATCACCAGGAAGATGTAAGTCGGGCCGGTCCCGCTCACCGCGGTGGCCATGGCGACCATCTTCTCGTCATCGACTTCAAGCTGGGCGCCGAGGGCCCCGAGCAGCGCCGCCGCCTGGGCCCGCTGC
>CAYNGM010000525.1:0-1572 GCA_964396565.1 uncultured Anaerolineaceae bacterium
ACGCCGGACTGCCGACCGGATCGTGGAGGCGTTCCGGGACCGCCCGTTCATCGGTGAGCAGCGTGGTCCCGTGCCGCTGGCGGCGTCCATCGGGATCGCCACGTTCCCTGCTGACGGGCGGTTCGCCACGGACCTGATCGCGGCCGCAGACGCCGCCCTGTACGCCGTGAAGCGAACCGGCGGGCATGCCGCCGGCTCAGCCCAGGACGGCGGCGCCGCCTGAGGCCGGAGCGACGTCCGGAGCCCACTGATCGGCACATGCCGGTACGAAAGTACCCTTGGCGACCCACCCATCCGTACCGTCGGCGGCGGTGGACGCGACACCTCCGGACCGCCATCCTGTATTCCCGACGTGAGCGAACCCACCCAGCGTCCAGCGCGCCTCGTGGACCCGTCGGATCGCCGGATCCGGCGGTCGTGGCTGGTCCTCGGCGGGACGTTCCTGGCGCTCGGCATCGTCGCCGTCGGTCGGGCCATCGGCGGCGGGACGGCCCTCGACTGGCTGGTCGCGCTCCTCGTCGTGATCGCTGCGGTCGCGGCTTCGGCCCACGCGGCCGCGGTCGCTGCCCTCGATGCCCGCCGGCGCGACGAGTCGACGTCATTCACGCGCATCCTCTCGGCCCTGTCGCGTTCGGTCTCGCCGGACGCCATCGTGGACGCCATCGTCGAGGAACTCGGACACGCTACCGGTGCCGACCACATCGTGGTGGTGCAGCGCAGGCCGGACGCGAACGTCCCCGAGGCGCGACTCGTGACGTCGCGCAGCGGTGTACCGGAGTCGACCACCCGACTGTCGATGGCCGACCTCGAGGACCTCCAGCGGCTGGCGGCGCGGGTCCGGGATGCGTACGGCCTCATCAACGTGCTGGCGGCGCCGCTCGAGGTGGACGGCACGGTGATCGGGGCGATCGTCGTGTCGCGTCGTTCCGAGGCGACCTGGTCGGAGGCGAGCCGGATGACCCTGCGCAGCGCAGCCGAAGAGGCGTCCGCATCGCTCGCCCGGGCGTACTCGCATCGAGCGGCCGAGGTAAGCGCGACCACGGATGCCCTGACCGGGTTGCCCAACCGCCGCTACTTCGATGAGGTCGTGTCGCTGCAGGCACGACGACGGCGAGCCGGCGACGCCATCGGGATCCTGATGGTGGATATCGACCACTTCAAGACGCTGAACGACACGCATGGGCATGCCATCGGGGACGACGTGCTTCGTGCGGTGGCCGGTGCGATCGTCGCGGCGGTGCGCGAGGACGATGTCCCCGCACGCTTCGGCGGGGAGGAGTTCGTGGTCCTGCTGAGGAACCCGGATCGGGGCGTTGCCCTCGACGTCGGGGAGCGGGTACGGACCGCCGTGCGCGGCCTGGATCTGCGACGACATGGCGTTCGCGGGGTGAGTGTCTCGGTCGGGGTGGCGGTCGCGCTCGAACCTGACGAGCCGGTCGAGTCGATCATCGCGACCGCCGATCGGGCGCTCTATCGCGCCAAGCGGGCCGGACGTGACCGTGTGGTCGCCGCCTGACCGGGAACACACCACGGTCTACCATCTCGGCGGTGACTGACCATGCTGCCCCGGAG
>CAYNGM010000526.1:0-1562 GCA_964396565.1 uncultured Anaerolineaceae bacterium
GCAGTTCGGTATCGCGTCGCACCTCATCGCCGATGAGGCACTGGCGTTCGATGACGTCGTGCGCCACCCGTACCTCGCCACCGTCCGCGGCGTCGACGGCCACGCGGTCGTCGGCAGCGCCCTGATGACACCGCCGTTCGACCTCGTCCTGTCATGTCTCGCCGACGAAGTCCGCGCACAAGCGGTCGGCGCTCTCGTGCGCGACCTCGCCACGTTCGACGTCCAGCCACCGGGCGTACTCGGGCCCGTCGAGGTCGCCCACACCTTCGCCGCCGCGTGGTGTGCCGGGCGTGCACTCACCGTCAGACGCGCCAGGGCTGAGCGCATCTACCAGCTCAAGCGAGTGAGGCCACCCCGGAATGTGGGTGGTCACGCCCGGATCGCGACACCCGCCGATCGCGAGCTGCTCATCGACTGGATCCGAAGCTTCCTCGTCGAGGTCAACGGGGAGGACCCTGACACCATCCGGGACGACCGACCGGCGGACCTCGTGGCGAGTTCCCTCGATCGCGGCCAGGGGACGGTCTACCTGTGGGAGGTCGATGGCGCGGCCGTGTCCATGGCCAGGGCCCACGGCGAGACGCCCAACGGCATCCGCATCGGCCCGGTCTACACGCCGCCCGAGGTTCGCGGCCACGGTTTCGCGAGTGCCGTGACCGCGGCCGCGAGCCAGGCGTCGCTCGATGCCGGTCGTCGGTTCGTGTTCCTGTTCACCGATCTTGCGAACCCGACGTCGAACAAGATCTACCAGGCGATCGGCTACGAGCCGGTCATCGACATCGACCAGCTGGCGTTCGATCCGGCGTGACGCCAGGCATCGACTCGGAGCAACGCGGCGAGCCGACGCCACTCGACGAGACGACGCCACTTGACGAGCCGACGCCACTTGACGAGACGACGCCACTCGACGAGACGACGCCACTCGACGAGACGACCCTCCTCGTCGCCGTCGATGCGCTGGCGGGACGCGACCCCGACCTCGCCGCGATAGTCGCGCGCCACGGACCGCCGCCGCTGTGGGCCCGGGAACCCGGGTTTGACACCCTGATCTCGATCATCCTCGAGCAGCAGGTCTCCCTCGCCTCTGGAGCCGCCGCCCGGCGCCGAGTCATCGAAGCCGCTGGCGCCGTCGACCCGGAGGCGCTGCTGGCCGCTGGTCAAGAGGCCCTGCTGGGGGCCGGGATCACACGCCAGAAGACACGCTACCTGCTCGCCCTCGCGGCCGATGTACGCGACCGTCGGCTTGACCTCGAGGCGATCCGTCGATCCCCTGACGACGTGGCGCGGGCGTCACTCATGCGCGCCCTTGGAGTCGGACGGTGGACGGCCGACATCTACCTGCTCATGGCCCTCGGCCGACCGGACGTCTGGCCGTCGGGCGATCTCGCCCTGGCCGTCGCCATGCGCCGGCTCAAGGACCTCGCGGCCGTGCCGGACGACGGGGAGCAACTCGTGGTGGCCGAGGCATGGCGTCCGTGGCGTGCCGCCGGGGCCCGCCTTCTCTGGCACGCATACCTCGCCGGTGAACGCTGACGGACCCATGATCCGCACGTCCTCGACCA
>CAYNGM010000527.1:0-1554 GCA_964396565.1 uncultured Anaerolineaceae bacterium
CGAGGACGCCCTTGAAGAGCATCGCGATGAAGAAGAGGCCGAAGATCGAGTAGCCGTCGGCGGCGACGTTCTCCCGGAGGACCTCGAGCGGCGGCTGCCAGGCGAGGTCGAGCGTCCAGCCGAAGAAGGGGTTGCTCCAGCCGGCGGGGACGATCGCCGCGAGCTGCTCGGGCGCCACCTTCGCCATGGCGATCCACGCAATGACGAGCGAGCAGATGGCCATGATCACGAACTGGGCCACGTCGGTGAGCACGACGCTGATCATCCCGCCCATGAGGACGTAGACGGCGGTGATCGCCATGATGATGACGCCGTAGGTGTTGGCCGAGAGGTCCCAGGGCAGGAAGGACGCGGTGAACTTGCCCATGCCCTGGAAGTCGTACGCGATGAAGCCGACCACGCTGACGAGGGCGAAGATGACCACGATCATGCGGCTGAGCTCGGCGCCCCGGCCCTCCCCGAAGCGGCTGGTGATCCACTCGCCGCCGGTGAGGACGTTCGAGCGGCGGATCCAGACCGACAGGTAGACCATCAGGAAGACCTGGTTGAAGGTGGGCCACAGCCAGGGCAGCCAGATGCCCTTCATCCCGTAGACGAAGAGGTTGTAGACCAGCCACATCGTCCCCGTGATGTCGAACATCGCGGAGGCGTTGGAGACGCCCAGCACGTACCAGGGAAGGGTGTTCCCGGCCAGGAAGTAGGAGTCGAGGCCCTTCGAGGCCCTCTTCATGACGGCGACGCCGATGCCGATCATCGCCACGAAATAGAGGATGAGGATGGCGACGTCGATCGGGTGCCAGATGCTGGCGATGCCCTGGTTCATGGGTCCTCCGGGGACGAGGGGGTCGGTCGGCCCGCGCCCGGGCGGCGCGAGCCCGGGTCAGCTTAGCGGCGCGGGGAAGGATGTCAATGGTGCGGACGTCGGGACATCGGGATCAGTCGGCCGGCCGGCGCCGCCAGAACGAGGCCAGCACCGAGCCGGAGGCGTTCATCCACGGCCCGAAGATCGCGGGTGCCAGGGCGGTCTCGGCGCTCTTGAGCGCGCTGATCGCGAGCCCGGACGCCATGCCGCCGTTCTGCAGGCCCACCTCGATCGAGACCGTGCGGGCGTCCCGCTCGTTCAGGCCGAGCAGGCGCGCCCCGCCGTAGCCGAGCAGGTACCCGGCGCCGTTGTGCAGGGCGACGGCCAGGATGAGGGCCGGCCCCACCGTCAGCAGCTTGTCCCGCGAGAGCGAGGTGATGATCGCGATGATCAGGGCGATCCCGGCCATGGAGACGTAGGGCAGAGAGGCCTTGATCCACGGCGCGCGGCCGTGGAGCACGCGGTTGACGACGAGGCCCACGGCGACCGGCACCACGATCATCTTCAGGATGTCCACCATCATGGCCCAGAAGTCGACCGGCACGAGGGCGCCGGCCAAAAGCTTCATCACGAGCGGCGTCATGAACGGCGACACCAGCGTGGAGCACGCGGTCATGGTGACCGAGAGCGGCACGTTGCCGCCGGCGAGGTAGGTGATCACGTTCGAGGCCACGCCGCCCGGGCAGGCGCCC
>CAYNGM010000528.1:0-1532 GCA_964396565.1 uncultured Anaerolineaceae bacterium
CCCATGGCCCAGACCCCATCCGCGCCCATGACCGCTCGTCGCTCCGGGTCCTCGGGTCCACCGGCGAACCATGGAACCCGGACCCGTGGTGGTTCTACTTCCGCGAGGTCGGCGAAGGACGTTGCCCGATCATCAACTACAGCGGCGGGACGGAGGTCTCGGGCGGGATCGTCGGGGGCAACGTGCTTGGTCCCATCAAGCCCGGTTCGTTCACCGGCCCATGTATCGGGACAGCCGCAGATGTCGTGGACGATGCCGGGCTACCGCTGCGTGGCGCAGTCGGCGAACTCGTCATCCGGGCTCCGCTGCCTGGGATGACCCGCGGGTTCTGGAACGATCCCGAGCGCTACGAGGAGGCCTACTGGTCACGCTGGCCGGGGCTCTGGGCCCATGGCGACTGGGCGTCGATCGATGCCGACGGCTTCTGGTTCATCCACGGTCGATCGGACGACACGCTCAAGGTGGCGGGCAAACGCGTGGGACCGGCCGAGGTGGAGAGCGCGGCAGTCGGGCATCCGGCGATCCTCGAAGCGGCGGCGATCGGTGTACCCCACGAGGTCAAGGGTGAGGCGATCGTCGTGCTGTGTGTGCTCCGCCCGGGCCTGTCTGACGACCGGGGTCTACGTGACGAGATCGCGACGCACATCGCCCGACAGCTCGGCAAACCGCTCCGGCCCGAGGTGGTCGCGGTGGTGGGAGCCCTGCCCAAGACACGTTCGGGCAAGGTGATGCGGCGCGTCATCCGCTCGGCCTGGCTCGACCGCGATCCAGGTGACCTGACTGCGCTCGACGATCCAGGCGTGGTCGATGCCATCCGGAGGGCCGCCCGCGCGTAGGCGGCGATGGGGCGACCGACCGACCGATCGACGACCGACTGCGAGGCAACCGACCGACGACCGACCGACGACCGACTGTCAGCCGACCGACCGACGACCGACTGTCAGCCGACCGACCGTCAGCCGACCGACCGACGACCGGATCTGACCGGTTCCGCTCGGTGGCGAGCGGTCGTATCCTTCCGCGATGACCGAGACCGAGACAGTGGGCGTGAGCACAGCTGCGACCGCTGCGGACATCGATGGTGGCCCAGCGCGTGACATCGTCAGCTGGGACGATCTCGATGCGCTGGTGCGGGTCATCGCAGAGCGGCTCGCCGGACGGACGTTCGATGTCCTGCTTGCGATCACCCGCGGGGGCATGGTCCCGGCCGGGATGCTCGCCTACCGCCTTGGGCTGCGCGACATCCTGGTCGCCGCGGTCGAGTATTACGACGATACCGGCAAGCCTGGACCGCACCCGACCTTCTTCCAGTTCCCGGCCGATCCACTGTTGCGCGGCAGGCGAGTCCTGATCGTGGACGAGGTCTGGGACAGCGGCACGACCATCGCCGCGGTGACCGAGCGCGTTCGTCAGGCCGGCGGCGACCCGGTGACCGCGGTGCTGCACTACAAGCCCACCCATTCGGTCGTTGCCGGCGTTCCGGACGTCAGCGCGGTCGAGACGGACGCATGGGTGGTCTATCCGTTCAAGGC
>CAYNGM010000529.1:0-1527 GCA_964396565.1 uncultured Anaerolineaceae bacterium
CCCCGCTGAGCCGCCGCGGCTTCCTGTACGCGAGCACGATGTCGGCGGCGGCCGCCTTCCTCGCTGCGTGCAGCGGTGGATCGAGCGCGTCGAGCGCACCGACGGCGGGGGCCTCCTCGGCGCCCACAGCCGGAGCTCCGAGCGCCGCTGCCTCGGCCGGCGCCAGCACCGCAGCCGTCCCCTCATATGCCACAGAGGGCGCTCTCTACATGTACAACTGGGCCGACTACGTCGCGCCCGAGAACATCGACAAGTTCAAGGCCGATTTCGGCATAGGCGAGTTCACCTACGACACCTATGCGTCCAACGAGGCGCTCATGACCAAGCTCCAGGGTGGCGCGACCGGTCTGTACGACATCGGCGCTCCTACGGGCGAGTTCATCAAGGCGCTCGTCGATCAGGACTTCATCCAGGAGATCGACTTCTCACGGATCCCCAACGCGAGGTATATCGATCCGATCTTCCAGAACTTCTACGCCGCCGACGGCCCGGATGCGAAGTACAACGCCTACCACCTGCCCAAGGACTGGGGTACGACCGGGATCGCCCTGCGCCGCAAGGATGTGCCCGACGAGGTGAACACCTGGAAGCAGTTCTTCGAGGTCGCACCCAAGTACTCGGGTCGGATCGTGGTTGTCAACTCGCCCGGCGACGTCCTGACGGCACCACTCAAGGCGCTCGGCTATTCGCTCAACTCGGTCGATCCGACGGAGCTCAACCAGGCTCGCGAACTCCTGCGCGGTCTGGCCCCGCATGTCCTCGCGCTCGATTCGGACACCTACCAGGACAAGATCCGGACCGAGGAGGCCGTCCTTGGTCTGACCTGGACCGGCGGCGTCGTGGACCTGCGCGACGAGGAGGAGACCAAGGACACGGAGTACATCGTGCCCAACGACGGGACGCTGTACTGGCTCGACACCTGGACCATCTTCAAGGATCCGCCACACCCCGAGGCGGCGTATGCCTTCCTGAACTTCATCCAGGACCCGACGGTCGGGGCCCTCGAGGTGGAGTCGAACCGGTACGCCACGGCGAACACCGAGGCGATGAAGCTGGTCGATCCGGACATCCTCGCCGACCCGGCGGTCTTCCCGCCCCAGGAGGTGTTCGCCAAGCTGGAGGGCGCGAACGACGTCTCGACGGACCCGCTCCGGATCGAGATCTGGGAGGAGTTCGTCTCGAGCGTCGGCGGCTGAGACGGCCGTCGCTGACAGTCGGACGGCGACGACGACCGATGAACGACCGTGCCCCGCGACGTCGACGGTGCCCCGCGACGTCGGTGAGGGCCTCGACGCGATGACCGCTGCGACACCGGCCGAACCTGCCCGGCCGGCGCGCACGGGTGGGTCGAGCGAGGCCGGGCGGGGAGGCTGGCTGACCGCCATCCTGCTGTTGCCGGCCTCGCTGTGGTACCTGATCCTGCTTGTCTTGCCGCTGGCGATCGTCATCGTCTTCTCGTTCGGGGTCCGCGGCAAGACCGGCGGCTACGGTGGCGGCTTCACGCTCGACAACTATGTCGCGGTCCTG
>CAYNGM010000530.1:0-1523 GCA_964396565.1 uncultured Anaerolineaceae bacterium
GCTCCAGCCAGTCGACCGGAAAGGCGAGCGCACCTGGGATGTGCCCGCCACGATGCTCATCGTCCAGCCGCCAACCGTTGTAGCCGTGGATGGGGCGGACGTCGATCACCATCGTCCGCTCGTCATGGAGGCTGGCTATCAGTTCGTCTGCGCCGATCGATCGCGGCTGGTCGATGGAATCGAAGGTGCCGTCAGCGCGGCGAGAGATCGTCCGGACGGCGACCACGGAGTCCGCCGCGATGGGGCCGTAGATGTGTGGGTAGATGCCGTCGGGGTCATCGATACGCCAAGGGACGCCGACCCGATCGAGGTCCACGGTCAACACGGCGAACGTCCGCGGATCGGCGCGGTAGTGCCGGTTCCCCGTGGCCAGGACCTCCATCTCACCGTCGGTGCAGTGGATGAAGCCCTCGTCCTCGAGGGAGCCGGCGTGATGGGCACGGCCGGCTGCCAGAGGTCCGAGCTCGGATGTCGCACACAGATGGAAGGTCGGTCGCATCGTGGGGATGATGCCAGCCAGACCGAACCACCGGGCGCCTAGAATCGTTCGGTGGACATGGAAGCCGCATCGCGGTCCGAGCCGGATGTACGACCCGCCGACTCGTTGGAGGTCGCGGACGTTCGTGCGATGCACGCGTCGAACCGCGCCGCGTGGGATCAGGCGGCGGAACGTTATGAGGGCTGGCTTGATGAGGCGATCGAGCTCATCTCCGCCGGTGGCACCAACCTGTTTCCGGTCGAGCAGGACCTGATCGGTGATCTGCGCGGGCGCTGCCGACGGGCCATCCATCTCCAGTGTGCCGGTGGACGTGACACGCTCTCCCTGTGGACGGCCGGCGCCGACGAGGTCGTTGGCGTGGACTTCAGCCCACGGATGCTCGATCTTGCCCGACGCCTCACGGAAGCGACGGGCGCTCCGGCAAGCTGGGTCCTCGCTGATGTCCTGGAGACGCCCTCCGATCTCGATGGAACGGCGGACCTGCTGTACACCGGGCGCGGGTCGCTGCTCTGGATCCAGGACCTCGACCTCTGGGCGTCGGTGGTGCGGCGGCTCATCGCGCCGGATGGCCGGTTCGTGCTGTTCGAGGGCCACCCCGCAGAGTGGCTGTTCGACGTGGACGACGACGGCCGATGGATCGCGACGGACTACGACTACTTTGCCGGCCCGGAAGCCTCACGGGGCTGGGCTCCGGAGTACATCGATCGGCTGTCGATCGCCGACGAGGACCAGGCCTGGAAGTTCGCGCGGGCGTGGACCCTCGGCGAGATCATCACGGCCCTGTTGCGCGCTGGCGTCCGGCTGGATTCAGTCGCCGAGTACCCGCTCGACTGGTGGGGCGGGCACTCCGATGTGCGACCGGAGGAGCGCGGACGCATCCCGCTGTCGTTCTCGATCGTGGGCGGTGTCGGCAGTGGCGCGCTCGATAGCGCACCGATGGCGCGTGACCTCGGATAAGCCCCGGTGCAGTCCCGGGTGATCGGCTGACAAGACGGCGCCGCTAGTGTCTCGCGCAGGTCGACGC
>CAYNGM010000531.1:0-1504 GCA_964396565.1 uncultured Anaerolineaceae bacterium
TCGTCACCGTCGCGGAAGACGATCGCCCGGAAGCCATCCCACTTCGGTTCGTACAACCAACCATCCCCATCGGGCAGGACATCGGACGCCTTGGCGAGCATCGGTTCCAGGGGTGGACCGAACGGCAGGTGCATGGTCACCACGCGAGTGTACGCAATGGTCAGGCGCGCAGGACACGCCTCGTCAGCACGCCCGCCGGAACCGGTCGAGCCACGCCGGCGTCCCGGCGATGCCCGGAACGCTGACTCCGCCGGGCGCCAGGTCCCACGGAGGTCCTCTCGATGCCTTCCATCAGACGCTCGCGCCTCACCCGTCTTGCCATGTTCGCGTTCGTCGGATCGATCCTCGTCGCATGCGCCGCCGGCGGCGCCCCAGGGGGCCTGACCGGCGGACTCCAGGAAGTCCCCGGCGGCGGGGAACCGGCCGTCGCGGCACCACCCGGCCGAGTGCAAGGTGGCGGTACCGGTGTGGTGGTCCAGCCCGACAAGAGCGGCGGCTCGGGTTCCGGCCAGGGCGACGATCTCGGCGCGCCGGTCGATGACGCACGGATCGTCCGGACCGGGACCATGGAGCTCGAGGTCAGCGACGTGACAGCGGCCGTCGGCGCCGCCCGGGACGGGATCCGGGCCATGGGCGGCTACATCGGCGCGTCCACGACAGCGGAGGGGGGCGGTCACCCCATCGCGACCATCACCTACCGCGTGCCGGTCGATCGCTGGGAGGACGCGCTGGCGCTCCTGCGCTCCCTGGGTGGGCGGACCACCAAGGTCGTGTCTGAGCAGACCCAGGCGGTCGAGGTCACTGGCTCCATCGTGGATCTCGAGGCACGGATCCGGAACCTGCGGGCGAGCGAGACGGCCCTCCAGGGGATCGCCGAGCGGGCGACCAAGGTATCCGACATCCTCGAGGTCCAGGCTCAGCTCACCTCGGTCCGTGGCGATATCGAGTCGCTGACGGCACAGCTGGCCGAGCTCGAGGACCGGGCAGACCTGGCGACCCTGGCGGTGACGTTCCGAGTCCCGGTGGTGGCCGTCGAAGTCGCCCGCAAGGAATGGGATCCCACGGTCGTGGTGGATGAGGCGGTGGCCAGCCTGCTCGGCATGGGCCAGGGGCTCGCGACTGCCGGGATCTGGCTGGCCATCGTGTGGCTACCCATCCTGGTCGTTCTCGGAGTCCTCGTCCTCGGGGCGGCATGGATCGCCCGGCGGACCGGGATGGGGCGGGCGCGCGGGCCGCGCGACGGCACCGGCGTGGCACCATCAGGGGCGTGACCGCAGACTCGGACCAGAACGACGACCTGACCTCCCCCGACCCGGACGCGATCGGCTACCAGCGCCACTGGGCACCGGTCCTCGCGCCGAGCGTCGGGGCGCTGCTCGATCGCCACGCGGCCCTCATCGAGGCTGGCGCACGGGAGGTTCTCGATATCGGTGCCGGGACCGGGAACCTGGCGCTGACGGTGCTCCGGCGCTGGCCGAGGGTGCGGGTCGTCGCCATCGATGCG
>CAYNGM010000532.1:0-1502 GCA_964396565.1 uncultured Anaerolineaceae bacterium
CTGTATTGCGCGGCGATCCGGCTGACCCATGGGGCGATGTTGAACTTCGTGAACTCGAGTGACCGCTGTTCCACGCTGCTATAGCTCGAAGCACCGGGCTCCTGACTGCCCACCAGATGCGGCGGGACTCCGAACAGGCGCGCGATGTCCTCCACGCTGAACTTGCGCGACTCGAGGAACTGCGCCTGGTCGTTGTTCACGCCGAGCCCAGTCACGAGCTTCGCGCCCCCGGTCACGACGCCGATCCGGTGGGCGTTGCGCGTCCCGGAGTAGAGCCCCTCCAATCCCTCGCGAAGGTCATCGCGCTGTGCAGACGTCAGCGCCCCGGGGACCTCGACACCGAGCGCCATCGTCGCGCCCTGGCCGAAGAACCGAGCGGCGAACTCCTCGGTCCCGAGTGCCAATCCGACCGCCTGACGTGCTTCCTCGATGGGCGACAGGCCACGCAACCTGCCTGCCGGCCGGTACCAGGAGATGTGGAGCATCCGGTCCGGGCCGACCGTCTCGACGACCCGGCCGTACTGGTCCAGGATGTCGTACAGGGGACCGCGCCTGACGTTGACGTGGCGCGGGTCGAGCACCTCGAGGTATCCACGTCCGACGATACCGTCCAGCGGGTGGATGCCATCGGGCACGAAGGTGAACGAGTCACCGTGCAGGGCCATGGCCCCGACGACCTGGGAGAAGTGTTCCACGTCGGTCATCGACGGGTCGGACGGGACCGGATTGGTCAGCCAGTCCGGCTTGGCGAACTCGGTATATCGCTGGCCGCCGATGCTGATCACGACATCCTTGGACAGCGTGGAGATCGCGTCAGTGAGCAGCTTCACGCACCGCAGGACGACCGTCACGCGCGTGGATGACGTCGCACTGACCCGCTGACCACTGACGGTCGAACGACCGAGATCATCGCGGAAGAAATCATCCTCGGTCAGCGCGGCGCGGACCGTCGGTGAGAACATGCCCATCAGGTGGTCCTCCGGGTAAGGGACAGGAACGCCACGAGGGACAGGAACCCGAGCACGAACCACGGGGCGCGAGGGTCGAACAGGAGGGCGGCACCGACCGACAGGAAGACGGCCGCGGCGACGAGCCACGCCCCCTCCACACCGAACGCCGCCGCGATCGATGCGATCAGGGTGCGGATGGCTATGGCGGTGCGCTTCATATCGTGAACGACTGCGGGACGATGGGCGCAGGCACCACCTGGACCGCCTCGTCATGGGCCATCATCGCCGCGATGAGGCGGTCGATCTTGCGGCCGGAGGTCGTGTATTCCTTGGTCGGTCGCGCGCCGCGATGATCCACCTTCAGGACCGCATTGGCGACGTGTCGGGCGAGGCCGGGGTCGCCGTCGCGAGCCTTGTGGAGCCGCGGACGAACGCCCTATTATGAATGCTTCGATCCTCGAGCCTCGGCTCGCCCGCGGAGGCCCACAGAAGATGTTCCGGAAAGCCGCGCTGGCCAAGCTGTCGAGCCCGGAGCAGCTGGACAGCCTCATG
>CAYNGM010000533.1:0-1501 GCA_964396565.1 uncultured Anaerolineaceae bacterium
GGTTCGGCGGACTCGCCTGGAGGCCGAGCGCCTGTCGGATCAGCGACAGCACGATGACGATGCGCGTGAAGCTGGTCATCAGCAGCAGCACCGCCGGCAGGAACGACAGCGCGGTGAAGAACAGCAGCGTCTGCACCGGCACCGAGTAGGTGGTGCCGCCGCCGGGCGCCGACGTCGCATTGACGGTCAGGATCCCCTGCGCGTGCACGGGCCCCGCGAGCAGCGCGAGGGCCGCGACGGCGAAGAGCGCCGCCACCGGGATGCTACGAGCCTTTCTGGGCATTGCCGTGGAACCGTTCCAGGAGCGTCGCGAACGGCGACGCGGGGTTGGCGAGCTGCGCCTGATCGGGCCACTCGTCGAGCGTGGCCAGCAGCGCCATCGACTGGCTCGTGATGCCGACGACGAGGAAGCGTCCGCCGGCGCGAACCACCGCGATTCGCTCGCGCGGGCCGACCGTCACCGCGGTGACGACTGCGAGCGGCCCGCCGCCTCCGGGGCGAACCGCCTGGGTGCGCTTCACGAGCCACAGCGCGACCGGGATCATCACGACGACCGCGACGAACGACAGCAGCGAGGGCAGCAGCGAACCGTTCACTTGATCGGCTTCCCGGGTCAGGTCCGGTTCAGCCTGCGCAGCCGCTCGGAGGGCGTCACGATGTCGGTCAGGCGGATGCCGAACTTGTCGTTGACGACGACGACCTCGCCCTGCGCGATCAGGCAGCCGTTGACGAGAACGTCCATCGGCTCGCCGGCGAGCGCGTCGAGCTCGATCACCGAGCCCTGCGCGAGCTGAAGGATGTGCTTGATCGGGATCCGGGTGCGTCCGAGCTCGACCGTGAGCTGCACCGGGATGTCCAGGATCATGTCGATGTCGTTGTGCGCGTCGAGGTCCTTGCCTCCGGACAGGCGCGGGAACAGGTGCGACGCGTCCTGGGTGGTCTCGACGGCGGCGGCGACCTGTCCCCCCGCGGACTTCTCCTGCTCGGCGAGCGCGGCGGCCCACTCGTCGGCCATCTCGTTCTGGTTCGAGTTCTGGCTCGCCATCTGGCTCAGCTCATCGTTCATTGCCTGCTCCGGTCACCGACTCCAGCTCCTTGGTGAGGATGGACTGGACCTTGATTGCGTAGCGCCCGCTCGAGACGCCGTAGCGGCACTCGAAGACCGGGACGTTGTCGACCTTGCTCGTGATGGTCTCGTTCAGGTCGAGCTCGATGAAGTCGCCGGGGCGCAGCGCCATCAGCTGCTCGATCGTCGCGGTCGCGGTCGCGAACTCGGCGACCAGCTCGACCTCGGCCGACTTGATCTGCTGCGTGAGCAGGTTCACCCAGCGCCGGTCGGTGCCCTGGTGGTCGGCGCGCACCGACGAGTAGAGCGTGTCGCGGATCGGCTCGAGGGTGGAGTAGGGGATGCAGAAGTGCAGCACTCCGCCGGCCTCGCCGATCTCCACGTCGAAGCTGGTCGTGACCATGATCTCCGAGGGCGTCGCGATGTTCGCGAACT
>CAYNGM010000534.1:0-1500 GCA_964396565.1 uncultured Anaerolineaceae bacterium
GACGGCGCCCCCGGGGAGTACCGGGCACGCAGGGGGATGCTGGCATGCGCCTCCAGGATCGCGTCGGCGTCGTCAGGACCCAGATAGTTGTGGGCCCAGTCGTGGACGGTCGTGACCCCTGCCGAGAGCGCCTCGAGCAGGCTGAACCGGACGGCGCGGTAGGTGTCCTCGGGCCGATAGTGCGGGCCGAGCTTCTCCTTCATCATGAAGTAGCCGCGCACCCCGCCATCACCAAGGGCGATCCGGAAGATGCTGTTCCAGAGGTGCCAGTGCGTGTCCACCAGGCCCGGGATAGCGATCAGGCCGCCGCCCGCCATCTCGGCGACACCGTCGGCGCCGAGATCCGACCCGACCGCGACGATCTGACCGTCCCGGATGTGGATGTCGCCTCTCGGCAGGTCTCCGATGTTCGGATCCATCGACACGACCTGCGCGCCGCGGATGACCAGTTCTGACTGAGCGGGGGACGACATCTGGCGCTCCTTGAACGTGCCCTCGCGGGCGCCGCCTCGCGACGGGCTGGGATCGGGACCTACTCGGTCACGACGATCAGGTCCACCTCCATCAGGAAGTCGGGATTGGCGAGTCGGGTCACGCCGATGAGGGTGCCGCCGGGCATCCGGTCGCGGTCGAAGTAGGCGGCGATGTCGGGCTCGCGGGCAGCGGCCTTGCAGGCATCGGGATCGACCGTCGAGATCCGTCGGTAGACCACGTTGTCCCACGTCGCACCGATCGACTCGAGTTCGTGGGTGAGCAGTTTCATGACCTGGCGGTACTGGCCCAGCATGTCGCCCTTGGCGATGACCGTGAAGTCCTTGTCAGTCGAGCATCGACCAGACAGGAAGTGGATCTTGCCGGGGGCCGTGACCGACACGATGGAGCTGAACTCCGGGTGCTTGTCCATGGCGTCGGTTTCGATGTGCTCGATCTTCACCTGATCCTCCGATCGTGACTGCTCGATCCTGTCGGCCAAGCCGGTCGGCCGTCGCTCCAGCGGTCGACTCGCCTCCTCGCCCCCCTTCGCTCACCAGCCCTTCAGACCGGCGATCGCATCGTCCGGGATCTCGCCCCTGGCGACCTCGCCCAGTGCGCGGTCGAGGATGTCCAGGGCATCGTCGAGCTGAGACCGCTCGATGACCAGCGGCGGGACCATGCGCAGGACATTGCCGCGCAGGAACGTGATGAGCAGCCCGAGCTCCCAGCAGCGCCATGCGACCTTGGCTGTGATGTCCTTCGCCGGCTCCCGTGTCTCACGCGAGGTCACGAGTTCCGCTCCAGTCATCAGGCCCTCGCCGCGGATGTCGCCGATCAGTTCGTGTCGTTCGGCCATCTCGTGCAGACGGCCGCGCAGGTACTCGCCGTTGACGCGGGCACGCTCGACGAGACCCTCTTCGCTGATCACCCTGATCGTGGCCAGCGCCGCGGCGCAGCCGATCAGGTTCGCGACCGAGCTGAAGGTGTGAGCCGGTGCCTCCCAGTCCGCGAGCACGTCGCTGCGGG